>JAPLJE010000411.1 GCA_026388755.1 Deltaproteobacteria bacterium
TTTACAGCCTCAGACTGGACCATGTATCCCTTTTCCACCCAAACGCCGAAAGATTATTACAACCTTATGGGTGTTTATCTGGATGCGGCGTTTTTCCCGAACCTGGATGAACTCAGTTTCATGCAGGAAGGTCATCGACTGGAAATCGAATCGCAGAATCCCGTAAAGCTGGTTTATAAGGGTGTCGTGTATAATGAAATGCAAGGGGCCATGTCGTCCCCGGATCCGGTGATGTCCAGGTCTCTGCTCAACGCCTTGTTTACGGAAACGACTTACCGGTTTAATTCCGGCGGGGATCCCACAGTCATTCCCAGCCTGACCTGGGATCAGCTGAAGCGTTTTCACAGTCAGCATTATCATCCCAGCAACGCGTATTTCTATACTTATGGCGACCTGCCGCTAAAAGATCATTTGCAGTTTATCCAGGACAAGGTCTTGAATCGTTTTACGCGGATCGATCCGGGGACGGATGTGCCGTCACAGCCAAGATGGCAGGCGCCTCGGGAGGTTTCATACTATTACCCGCTTGATAAAAATCAGGATCCTTCCCAGAAATGCCAGGCATGCGTGGCGTGGCTGACTTGCGATACCACCCATTCCTATGAAGTCCTGATCCTGACCCTGCTCGGAGAAATCCTTTTGGGAAATTCGGCATCCCCCCTTCGAAAAGCCTTGATGGATTCCGGGCTGGGATCTTCATTGAGCGATGGGTCCGGATTTGATGCGGATTGCCGGGATACGTTTTTTTCCTGTGGGCTAAAGGATGTCAGCGCATCGAATGCAGACCGGATTCAGACCCTGATTTTCGATACACTGGAAAAACTGGTCAAAGACGGAATTGACAAGGAACTGATCGAGTCCGCCATTCACCAGATTGAGTTTCATCGTAAGGAAGTGACCAACACCCCTTATCCCTATGGGCTGAAACTTCTGATGGCCTTTGCCGGGACGTGGCTTCATGGTGGCGATCCCGAAGGAATTCTGGAACTGGATGCCCTCATGGACAAGCTGAAGGCAGCCATTGCTAACGAGCCTTTTCTTGAAAAATGCATTCAAACCTATTTTTTGGACAACCCGCATCGCGTGCTGCTGGCGCTTAAGCCGGATTCAAATATGGAGGAAAAGGAAAGCCAGCGGGTTGCCGCTGAATTGCAAACCGTTGCCGCAAGCCTTTCGGATTCGGATCTGGCAAGGCTGGCGCAATATGCCCAGGCCCTTCTGGCCCGCCAGGAAACCATGGAAGATGTTTCCTGCCTGCCGACGCTGGCCATCGAAGATATTCCCAGGGATATCCGGGTGATTACCGAAATGCCGGCTCTGATGGATTCCCCGGCGCTGTATTATGATCAGCCGACATCGGGAATTGTATATGTATCCGCGGCATGTGAAGCCCGCGGGCTTTCAGCGGACATGCAGCCGCTGGTTCCTTTTTTTTGTTATGCGCTTCCCAAAATCGGCACGGCGCTTCGGGATTATACGGAACTGACCCGTCAGATCGATCGCTATACCGGCGGCATCGGCTTTTCAACGCATAGCCGTACGCAATTTGATGAAACAGGCACGTGTCTTCCCCTGGTAACATTAAACGGAAAATGTCTGGTGCGAAATGTGGACCCCCTGTTTGAAATTATTCAGGAGATCTTGAGCCAGCACCGGTTTTCAGACCTGGCCCGGTTAAAGACGTTGCTTCAGGAATATCAGGCCGGAATGGAGTCCATGATCGTGCATAACGGTCACCGGCTGGCGATTTCGCTTTCATCCAGGCGATTCTCCCCTTCCAACAGTCTGAATGAATCCTGGCATGGGATCCATCAGCTTAAAAGCATTCAAAACCTGACGCAGAATCTTTCGGAGCAGGCACTTGGCGCGCTTGGCGTGAAATTGTCCGACATCGGCAACATGCTGTTTTCCAGAAACAACCTGAAGCTGGCCCTGATTGGAGAAACCCAGCCGCTTTCGGTTGCTTCCCACTGGCCCGAAATGCTTCACCATGCCTTGCCTGAAGGAAAGCCGGTCGTTGACAGCTTGCCTCAAGCGGATGGGGAAGGCGGGCTTCCCCATGAAGGCTGGTCAACATCTTCCGCCGTATCCTTTGTGGCTCTGTCCTTTGAAACGGTTCGCATGTCCCATCCCGATGCACCGGCCTTGATGTTGATCAGTAAAATGAGCCGGTCTCTCTATCTGCATCGGGAAATCCGCGAAAAAGGCGGGGCGTATGGCGGAATGTCCATTTATACGCCTGAAGATGGTGTGTTCAGTTATGCTTCCTATCGGGACCCGCACATTGTCTCCACATTGAAGGCTTTTTCAGGGGCAATGGAGTTTATGGCATCCGGCGATTATAGCGCTGAAGATATCAAAGAGGGCATCCTTCAGGTTTGTGCTGATATTGACAAGCCGGATTCGCCGGGGCCGACTGCAAGAAAGGCGTTTTACCGGAAAATCGTATCACTTTCAGATGAATTGAGACGCCGGTTTAAACACGATCTCCTGGCCCTGACCCGTGAAGATGTGATCCGGGTATCCCGGAACTATCTGGATCCTCTCCGGATTCAAAAAGGTGTGGCCATTATCTCCGGGGAGGAAAAACTGAAAGATGCCAACCAGAAGCTTACGGACAACCCGCTTTCATTATACCGGATATGATATTTGCGATGCATGCAAACCGCCGTGATTTTGCCAGCACCAAGAGGCCGGCGATCTGCCGCCCTCTTGTAAAGGCCATGGCCATCATAAAAACAGGAGGTGAATTGTGAAAGATATCAGTGAACTCAAATTTCCAGAAAATGTCCGGTACACCAAGGACCACGAATGGGCCAGGCAGGAAGGCGATATCGTGATTGCGGGGATCAGCGATTATGCGCAGGATCAGCTTGGTGATGTGGTCTATGTTGAGCTGCCCCCGGTTGGAGACCGGTTTGAAAACGGAGATGTTTTCGGTACGGTGGAGTCGGTCAAGGCCGTTTCCGAAATGTTCATACCTGTTGCCGGGGAAGTCGTCGCCATTAATGCGGCGCTTTCCGATACACCGGACGTGGTGAATGCCGATCCTTATGGCGCGGGATGGATGATTCATATCAAACCATCGGATCCGACCTCCTTGGAAACCCTCATGACACGGTAGGCATACCTTGACATGCTGAAAGGATAATAGCCATGCGGTTTTTACCCCACACCCCGGAACAGATTCAACAAATGCTGGCGGTTGTCGGCGCAGACAGCCTGGAATCGCTTTTTTCCGGTATTCCGGAAGAATGTCGGCGGCTTCGGGCGATGAACCTGCCCGAAGCCCTCAGCGAATGGGCACTGAATCGACATATGGATGCGCTTTCCGCCGGCCTGGCGGTTTCTCCGGAGTACAACATTTTTATCGGCGCGGGCCGATATGATCACCATATTCCGGCAACCGTATCCTCCCTGAAAAGCAGGTCTGAATTTTTAACCGCCTATACGCCGTATCAGCCGGAAATTAGTCGAATACCAGACCCTTGCAGCAAGGCTCATGGGCGTGGATGTGGTCACGGCTTCCCATTATGACGGTGCAACCGCCCTCAGCGAAGCCCTGTTGATGGCCGTTCGCAAAACCCGGCGCAGACGGATAGCACTTTCTTCGCTGATTCATCCGTTTTATCGCAGGGTGGCCCGAACCTATCTGGAGCCAGCCGGATTTGAAATTATCGAGCTGCCTTTTCTGGAAAACGGGCTGACGGATTTCTCTCTTCTGGAAGGGGCGGTTGATATCGCCGCTGTCGCCCTGCAATCCCCGAATTTTTTCGGCTGCATCGAAGACCTCAAGACCGCCGGCCAAAAGGCGCATGAAACCGGTGCATTGTTTGTTGCCGGATTTACGGAAGCCCTGGCCTTCGGACTCTTGAAAAACCTGGGAAGCCAGGGCGCGGATATCGTGTTCGGTGAAGGCCAGAGCCTGGGAATCCCGGTCGCCTTTGGGGGGCCCGGGCTGGGAATGCTGGGCTGCGCTTCGGAACATACCCGGAATCTTCCCGGCCGGCTGATCGGCAAAGCCAGGGATATGGACGGGAAAGACGGTTTTGTACTGACCCTTGCCACGCGCGAGCAGCACATCCGCCGGGAAAAAGCCACGTCAAACATCTGCTCCAACAACAGCCACTGCGCCCTGACAGCCGCCATGTACATGGCATCTTTAGGGAAAAGCGGATTTTGTGATCTGGCCAAACTGAATCATGACAAGGCAGCATATCTATGCCGGCAATTTGCAAACGCCGGATTCCGGATTCCGTTTGAAAGCCCGTTTTTCAATGAATTCGTTGTAGAATTTCCCGAAGAACTCGAAACGCTGTATCAGCGGCTGCTGGAAAAAAAGATCGTTGCCGGGTTGCCGCTGTCAGCCTTTTATCCGGAGCTGTCCCATCATTACCTGCTCTGCGTGACCGAAACCGCGTCCCGGGAAGATATGGACGCCCTGATCCGGGAGGTGACCCCATGCATGAACCCTTAGGCGCATCAGGTCTTATTCTGAATGAAAAACTGCTGTGGGAAAAAGGCCGGAAAGGCAGAAGCGGGTTTTCCATGCCGCAAAGTGATGTTCCCTCCAGTTCCCTGCCGCCTGATCTTGTCGGCGATGGCCCGGACTTTCCCGATCTTTCCGAGGTCGATGTAGTCCGGCATTATACCCGTCTTTCGACCTGGAATTTTGGTGTGGACACGGGTCTCTATCCTTTGGGATCATGCACCATGAAATACAATCCCAAAACCAATGAACGGCAGGCGGGTCTTTCAGGTTTTAGCGGCAGTCTGATGGCGGATCTGGAGCGGTTTCTGTCTGAAATTACCGGGATGGACGCGGTTTCACTCCAGCCTGCGGCGGGGGCTCATGGAGAACTGGCCGGAATGCTGGTGATTCACGCCTGGTTTAAACAGAAAGGCGAGTTTCGCTCCAAAATCATCATCCCCGATACGGCCCATGGCACCAATCCGGCCAGCGCAGCGCTTTGCGGCTACAGCCCGGTTCCGGTACGGTCCAGCGCGGAGGGCATTCTTTCTCCGGAGGCCATTGCAGCGGTCATGGATGAGGAAACAGCCGGCATCATGGTAACCAACCCCAATACGCTGGGGCTTTTCGAGAATCATCTCAAGACCATTTGCGAAATCATTCACGCCAAGGGCGGGCTGGTATATGCGGACGGCGCCAATATGAACGCGGTCATGGGAATTGCCGATATGGGGCGGATCGGAGTGGATGTGCTGCATCTGAACCTTCACAAGACATTTTCAACGCCGCATGGCGGCGGCGGCCCTGGCGCAGGACCCATCTGCGTAAAAAAGCAGCTTAAACCGTTTCTGCCGGTTCCACGAATCATACAAAAGGACAGTGGTCAGTACGCCTTGTCGGAGGATTTTCCCGAATCCGTCGGAAAACTTCTAACTTTTCACGGTCATTTCGGTGTCCTGGTCAGGGCCTACAGCTACATTCTGTCCATGGGCGCGGAAGGACTCAAGAAAGCCAGCCAGCTGGCGGTTTTGAACGCCAATTACCTGAAGGAGCATCTAAAGGACACATTCCATCTGGCCTACGACAGGCCGTGCATGCACGAGTGCGTGTTCACAGACCGTTATCAGCAGGAGTACAACGTAACGACGCTCGACATTGCCAAGCGCCTCATGGACTATGGATATCATCCGCCAACCATTTATTTTCCGCTGGTGGTCCATGGCGCGCTGATGATGGAGCCAACTGAGACCGAGTCCAAGGAAGATCTGGATCAATACATTGACGCCCTGAAAAAAATAGCTGCGGAAGCAAAATAGACGCCTGATGTGCTCCGCTCCGCACCGACCCGCTGCAAGGTCCGGCGCCTCGATGAAACAGCGGCGGCCAGAAAGCCCTGTCTGGCGGGATGATCGGATGACGGACGACCTGCTGTCATCCGCTATCCGTCATCCGTCATCTGTTTTGTGGTATGGGGTGGATCTGGGGACAGTGCCGTATCCGGATGCGCTGAGCCTCCAGCGCAAGCTGGTTGAAACCGTCAGCCGTGGGGGCTGTTCGGGAGTGGTGCTGATGCTGGAGCATCCGCCGGTGTTTACTCTGGGACAAAGAGGGGGGATGGAGAAC
>JAPLJE010000650.1 GCA_026388755.1 Deltaproteobacteria bacterium
GCAAGCAGAGGCAGAACTCCAGAGAATCAATATCTATCTCGAGGAAGCCACCGTCCGAGCCAACGAAATGGCCGCCCAGGCTGAAATGGCCAGTGCCGCCAAGAGCGAATTCCTGGCCAACATGAGCCATGAGATCAGAACCCCGATGAATGGGGTCATCGGTATGACCGGTCTCTTGCTGGATACGGAGTTAAACGAGGAACAGCGGCGTTACGCCGAAATCGTACGCGCCAGCGGTGAATCGCTTCTTGTCCTGATCAATGACATTCTCGACTTCTCCAAGATTGAGGCGAAGAAGCTCGAACTGGAGATGCTGGACTTTGATCTGTCGATCCTGCTGGACGACTTCGCAGACACACTGGCCGTAAGGGCTTACGAGAAGGGGTTGGAACTGCTCTGCTCCGCCGAGCTGGATGTACCAACGCTGCTGCGCGGCGATCCGGGCCGCCTGCGCCAGATCCTGACCAATCTGGCGGGTAATGCCGTCAAGTTCACCCATGACGGTGAGGTGGCAGTCCGTGTCTCGCTGATGGAAGAGAATGAAAACGACGTCCTGATGCGCTTCTCGGTGCGCGACACGGGCATCGGCATCCCGGAAAACAAAATCGGCCTTATTTTTGACAAGTTCAGCCAGGTGGATGCATCGACCACGCGACAATATGGCGGTACCGGCCTGGGCCTGGCCATTTCCAAACAACTGGCCGAGCTGATGGGTGGTGAGACCGGCATGAGCAGTAAAGAAGGCAATGGCTCGGAATTCTGGTTCACCGCGCGCCTTGGCAAACAGGCCGGGGGGAAGCAGGTGGAAAGTATCCCATCTGTCGATCTGTGCGGCGTGCGCGTGCTGATTGTGGATGACAGCGCCACCAATCGCGAAATTCTGACCACCCGCCTGGCTTCTTGGGGCATGCGCCCGTCCGATGATCCCTTCCGCGTTGCCGTGATCGACATGCAGATGCCGGGCATGGACGGCGAAACCCTGGGCCGCGTCATTCGTGCGGACAATCGCCTGATCGACACCCGGATGGTGATGCTTACTTCCATGGGGATGCGGGGCGATGTCCGGCGCCTGGAGGAGATTGGCTTTTCGGCATATGCGACCAAGCCGATACGGCACCAGGAGCTAAAGGCCGTTTTGTCCCTGACGCTGAGCGATCGGGACAAGCCGACACAGCGGGCCATCGCGACCCGCCACACGGCCCGAGAGATGCTGAACCTTTTCACCGGCTGCAATGCCCGTATTCTGTTGGCTGAGGACAATATCACCAACCAGCAGGTGGCGTTGGGCATCCTGAAGAAACTGGGTCTGCGCGCGGACGCGGTAGCCAACGGATCAGAAGCGATTAAGGCTCTGAAAACAATTCCTTACGACCTTGTTCTGATGGATGTTCAGATGCCTGAGATGGACGGTTTCGAGGCTACCCGACAAATCCGCAATTTCGAATCCGCAAATCCCAATCGCCAGATTCCCATTATCGCCATGACGGCCCACGCCATGCAGGGTGACCGAGAGCGCTGCATGGATGCGGGCATGAATGGCTACGTCACCAAACCGGTGTCGCCTCAGACGTTGGCGGAAACGCTGAACAAATGGTTGCTGAAGGAAAAAATAACTGAAAGTCGCAACATAGAAACCGGAGAACTTTCCGCCCAAGCTTCAAGCCTAAAACCTCATGTTCTCGTATTTAACAGGGCGGGTATGATGGCCTACATTTGGAAACCGGAGACGTTTCGGGAGTCGAACGCCAAGCCCATTCAATTAAAGGCGCGTCAGCTTATATGGGAGGAGAACGCCTGCGGGAAGTGGCTTTAGTGATGGAAAAAGCGGCCAGGGCCGGAGACTTGAGAACCGCTAAAGGACACATGGCCGATCTGGAAACGCAGTTCGACCAATTGAAGCAAGCAATGACAAAAGAGCTGTGAATAGTCATAAAAGGAAAACCCCATGAAAATACTGATTGCCGAAGACGATCCCACGTCCCGCATCGTTCTTGCCAGCGTATTAAAAAAAGAAGGCCACGAGGTGATGGTCATGGTCAACGGCGCCGAAGCCTGGGATGCGTTGCAAAAGCCCGACGCCCCCTCACTGATCATTCTCGACTGGATGATGCCGGAGATGGACGGGCCGGATGTGGTAAGGCGAGTCCGTACCCTGCAACCCGACCGGACGCCCTACATCATCATGTTGACCACAAAAGGGGACAAGGCCGATATCATCGCCGGGCTTGATGCAGGCGCCAACGACTACCTGTCAAAACCTTTCGATCGCGGAGAACTCCGCGCCCGCATTGAGGTTGGCCGTCGCATGATCGAGATGCAGGACGCACTTATCGAAAGCCGAGAAAGACAGGCTTACCTGGCCACCCACGATCCGTTGACGGGTCTGCCGAACCGTCGGTCCATTCTCGACAGGCTTCGCGAGGAACTCGCACGCTCCAGACGCCATGGCGACACGCTGGCTGTCGGAATGTTCGATATAGACCATTTCAAACAGGTCAACGACACGTATGGGCACCAGGCAGGCGATGATGTTCTCTGCGGGCTGGCGCAGATTCTGAGAGAGCGTAACAGGGTGTACGATGCCATAGGGCGTCTGGGGGGTGAGGAGTTTCTGGTAATCACGCCGATGAAGGCAGCTATGAATTGGATCTCCGTATTTGGTCGCTTGTGTGCCATGATCGCCGAAAGCAATATAACAACAAGAGCTGGCGTGCTGTCCATTACGGTGAGCATCGGAGTGGTTTGCGCAACTGTCGATAGTACGGTGGATGAGATACTAGAGGCAGCCGACAAGGCGCTGCATCGGGCCAAGAACGAGGGTCGCAATCGGGTGGTCGCCTATAACGGGTGATGTATTTTTTCTTGACACGGGCCATCAGTCATAATAAACGTATAATTAAAATTATTATTTAAATTATACGTTTTATTATTTTGGGTGCTATATGAAAACTGGAAAAAAACCCGATCGCGACACGCAGGCGCGTTTGCTGAAAAGCGCCTGCGAGGTGTTTGCGGAAAAGGGATACCGGGAGGCAACGCTTGCGGAGATCTGCGAACGGGCCGGCGCAAACATTGCCGCGGCAAATTACTATTTCCGGGACAAGGCAACCCTGTATGCCGAGGCCTGGCGCCAGTCGTTTCAGCGCTCACTGGAGATCTACCCCGCTGATGGGAATGTGCCGCCGGGCGCGCCACCCGAAGAGCGTCTTCGAGGGCGAATTCAGTCAATTCTTCAGCGAATCGCCGACCCGCAAAGCTATGAATTTGACATCCTGTACAAAGAGCTGGTGAACCAGACAGGCCTTCTGGCGGATGTCATGCAGGAATCCATCGAGCCGATCCGGCGCGGCTTGTTTGTCCTGATGCGGGAGCTTCTGGGCGAAAAAGCTTCCGATCTGCAGGTTCAGCTCTGCCAGATGAGCATCCGGGCCCAATGCTTTGATCTGATCATTCGAGAACAGCGTCGAAAAAGATCTCTTGAAGGAAAGAAATTCATCGGGCCTTCATTTCTGGATGTGGATGTGACAGCGCTGCTGGATCACATCCTGCGCTTCAGTCTGGCGGGTATTCGTGAAATTCGCCGGGAGATTGAAAGCGAGACATGCCATCATCCCTGAAAAATTGATAGACAGAAACCGCATTTATCTGGATACGCAGTTTTACCCAATGCAGCGAGTTGAACCATGAAGATTAAAAAAATCGTGATTACGGTCATTATATTCGGACTAGTCGCCGCAGCCATTGCCATATATCTCCGAAAAAGCAGTGGACAGCCCATCTCATACCGAACTGCGACAATCACCTCCGGTGATCTCATGGTTTCCATCAGCGCTACCGGCACGGTTGAACCTGAGGAAGTGATTGATATCGGCGCCCAGATCGCCGGACAAATTTTGCAATTCGGTAGAGATAAGAACGGAAAAACCATCGATTATGGATCTGTCGTCGAAGTGGGAACGATTCTTGCCCAGATCGATGACTCCTTGTATGCAGCAGATGCCGCGCAGGCAGCTGCGCTGGTTCAGGTGAACAAGGCTTCGCTTCAAAGTGCTGAAGCCAACCTTGAACAAATGAAGGCCAAGCTTTATCAGGCTCAGCGCGATTGGGAACGCGCGCAAAAGCTCGGTCCGTCCGAGGCCCTGGCCGTTACCAGCTACGATGCTTACCAGGCGGCTTATGAGACAGCCATGGCTAACCTTGCCGTGGGCAAGGCTACGATTATGC
>JAPLJE010000250.1 GCA_026388755.1 Deltaproteobacteria bacterium
AAATGACTCAAAAAGGTTTGGAAAAAATCCTGAGCGCTGCGCGAACCGTTCAAAAAGCCAATCCGGAGTTGCTGAAACCCGCAGCCGATTTTTTCGGAGTCAATATCGAGGAGCGCCTGAATACGCCGGTTTACTGGAAAGGCCTGGCTTATGACAACTATTGACCGCTGAACGCTTACGATCAAATGCCTCCAGCGTCTGAGAATCCCTGGGAGTGCGGCCAGAAGATCTATTGGTCGGCCCGCCTCGTAGGGATTCTATAAATTTTAAACTCCTGCCGAAACCTCTCTCTTTATGTCCTCCGTGATAACTCTTTAGCCGATCCCCGCTGGGTGATGCGCATTGGCACATTCTTTCCAAAACATTTCTCCAGATGGAATGGATCGATATTTCTGATAATAGATATTGATAATCGGGATATGATATTTTAAAATATACGTTTCAATTCACTTTTTTAATATTTCAACAGGTGCCCCCCAATGTTCAACATGGATTTCCGTAAAATATCGATTTGGATTTTAAGCTGTGTGGTTTTGGCAATAGCCGGTTGTTCGTCTCAGGTGCCGGAAGCATCGAACGGCAAGCCAGGTCAGCGCAATCCGGCAAGTGCTGTAAAACGTCCGGTTCCGGTGCTTGCCGCCCAGGCGGTTCAAAAGGACTTCCCGCTTGAAATCCGGGCCATCGGAAATGTGGAATCCTATGCTACGGTTGCCATCAAGGCCAGGGTCACTGGTGAGCTTCAGAAAATTCATTTCAGGGAAGGTCAGGAGGTTACAAAGGGTGATCTGCTGTTTACCATTGATCCCCGTCCGCTTGAAGCTGCGCTTCGTGAATCCAGAGCCCGCCTTGAAAAAGACAAGGCCCTGGCGGAAAAGGCCGAAGCGGATAACCGGCGTTATGAAACTCTGGTTCAAGGCGGATTTATCAGCCGGGAACAATACGATCAAATCCGATCCAATCTCAGTTCTCTTCAGGCTACGGTGGTGGGGGATGAGGCTGTGGTTGAAAATGCTAAACTTCAACTTGGCTATACCTCCATTTATTCCCCGATATCCGGTCGGACTGGAACGATCCTGATTGATCAGGGGAACATGATCAAGGCCAATGATGACAACAAAAGTCTGATTGTCATTGAACAGGTCCATCCGATTTATGTGAGTTTTTCCGTGCCGGAGGCGAATTTGTCTCAAATCATGGAACGCATGAAAGGTCAGGATCTTGTTGTGAATGCCATGTTCGATGGATCAACGTCCGGACCTGAAAAAGGAAGGCTGTCATTTGTGGATAATTCCGTGGATTCCAAAACCGGAACAATCCGGCTGAAAGGCACGTTTGATAACACGGCAAGGCGACTGTGGCCAGGTCAGTTTGTCAACATCGCACTCACCCTTGGCCGGCTTCAAAATGTTGTCACGGTTCCGTCTCAGGCCGTTCAGACCGGCGAAAGCGGTCTTTTTGTGTTTGTCATTACGGCGGAAAACACCGTTCAGTTAAAACCGGTCAAAACCGGAAAATCTTATGGCGGTGAAACAATTATTGAAAGCGGTATCATGGCTGGAGAGCAGGTTGTTACAGACGGTCATCTGCGTCTGACCCCCGGCGCATCCGTCGAGATTACATCGGATTTGAAACCTGAAACCAATCCTTCCCAAGCCGTCAGCAAAGAGGCCAGATCGTGAATATTGCCAAGCTCTTTATCGGAAGGCCAGTCATGACCACCCTGGTCATGGCCGGCCTGCTTGTTTTCGGAGTGATGGCTTATCGGATACTGCCGGTCAGCGATCTGCCGAATGTGGATTTTCCAACGATTCAGGTAACTGCCAGACTGCCCGGAGCCAATCCCGATACCATGGCGGCCAGTGTCGCCACGCCATTGGAGCGGGAGTTCTCAACTATTGCCGGTATTGACTCCATGTCATCTTCCAGTACCCTGGGCATCACGCGGATCACGATTCAGTTCAGTCTTGAAAGAAGCATCGATGCCGCAGCCCAGGATGTTCAATCCGCCATCGCCAAGGCCGCCCGGAAGCTGCCGCCGGATATGCCGACGCCTCCAACCTACCAGAAGGTGAACCCCGCGGATGCACCGGTTTTTTATCTGGCGCT
>JAPLJE010000029.1 GCA_026388755.1 Deltaproteobacteria bacterium
CGCCACCGAACACGCCATTTCTGGAGAGCCGGAACTTCTCGTGAATGCGGACGTTGTCCTTCGCGACGCAATGACGATTAGTGAAGGAGCTTCCCATCCTGCCTTTTGGTGGCTGGCTCGTCTGTTACGGCTGATGCTCAAGGACTATGGGAAAGGTTCATTGTGGTCTGTGTTGCCGCCTTTCTTCGGGCCTGACGGGACGGTTCAAGTGGATAGTTATGTGAAGCTACTTGCTTTTCTGAAACCACCAATCATCGAGCTGTGGCAGTCTCAAACTGTCGCTTTACAGCTTGCCCTCAATCCGCAGAATCGAGGAGGTGTAATCAATCTTCGAACAAGCGCAGGAAAGACCAGAGTCGCGGAACTGGCGATTCTCCACACGCTCAGGACCGACCCAAGCGCAAAAGTTCTCTACCTTGCACCCTTCCGGTCGCTTGCCTTCGAACTGGAACGAACCTTCAGCAAAACTTTGTCGCCACTGGGATACTCTGTATCGCACCTCTACGGAGGATCACGTTTCAGTGGGGTTGACCGGGAATTGGTCAATGAAGGCCGCATCACCATCGCAACCCCCGAAAAGGCCAAAGCGATGCTCCGGGCTGCACCGGAACTTTTCGAGTCTGTGAAGCTTGTCGTAATCGACGAAGGCCATCTTCTCGGAGGCAATGAACGCAATGTCCGAAACGAACTATTCCTTGAGCACTTGCGCCTACTGGCTCGCCAACGTGGCACAAGGGTACTGCTGCTGTCGGCTGTCCTTCCCAATGCGGAGGACTTAGCCGCTTGGGTTGGTGGTGATGTTGATGCGCTGGTGAAGTCGAGTTGGAAGCCATCAGCCGAGAGATTCGGAACGCTTCGATGGAGGTCCTCCGGAGTTTCGATTGAGTGGCTGGGTGGCGAGCGCTGCTTCAACCCTCACTTCATCGACTTCAAGAACGTGCCCCTAGTAACGCCCAAAGGAAAAATCAAATCGCGCACGTTTCCCAAGAATAAGACGGAGGCTGTGGCTGCGACAGCCGCTCGGCTCGCAGAACTTGGACCGGTCTTGATCTTCGCGGGTCAAGCCAGGTGGGTATCGTCAATGGCAGAGGCCGTCTTGCTTGCGTTCGGCCCTGATGAGCCAGTCCACCCTTGGCCCGATACGGAATGGAGGCTCCTTCAGGCTGTATGCAAGGAAGAGCTGGGCGACAATTCTTTCGAAATCGCTGCTGCTCGTGTTGGGGTGATTTGCCACAGCAATAAGCTGCCGCCTCAAGTCAGAATCTCTGTTGAGAAACTGATGGCGAAATCCCAGCCACGGATAATCGTGGCAACCACTACACTGGGACAAGGAGTGAATATCGGAATTGCGTATGTGATCGTCGCGACGACTTCGATAGGTAAATTGCAGATCAGTAAACGTGATTTTTGGAACATCTGCGGTCGCGCAGGACGGGCTTTTGTTGACGGCGAAGGCAAAGTATTGTTCGCGATGGATATGACCGGGAATCCGTGGCAAATAAGGAATGCCGAGGATGCTGTTAAGAGTTACTTTGATGTTGCTCATCTCGACCAAGTGGAGAGTGGCTTGCTTCAAGTCGTCGGAACTCTTCGGCAGCTTGCGGCGAGCGTTGGGATTTCGTTTGAAGTCCTTTTGGAGTTGGCTGCGAATGATAGCTTCGATCGTTGTGGGCAGGAGAAAGCAAATATTGAGGGACGCGTTGATTGGATTGATGATCAATTGTTGGCATTGCATGTCGCATACAAAGGCGATGAATTAACTCAAACTGCGGACTGGGTGGATGACGCTTTTCGAGATTCGCTTGCAGCGATTCAAGAGAGGGCCAAGCAGAAGATCGGGCACAATGGCCAACTAATCGACTTCTTGAAAGCCAGAACTGTTGGTGTGCTGCGCAAGGTACCATCGACCGAAGCGCGGCGAGCTGTTGTCGCATCAGGGCTACCGTTGTCAGTTGGCATTGTGGCGTTCAATCAGTTGAATGTTTTTCGCGAGATGGTAGATCGCTATTTGACTGCGGGCGTCAATGATGACCCGCTTGGCGTTCTGGTTTTGGAGTTTGAGAATTGGGGGCGTCAGCATGCAATGTGCATCGTTGATGGTATGCCCGGACAGGAGCAGTTGGATAAAATTCGCCCACAATGGCTTGCCGGTGAATCGCTACGGAAGATCATAGAAACGTGTGGAGAAGAATCCACGGATATCTGCACCCAACTTTACGGCTATCAGCTTCCGTGGCTTATTCACTCTGTTGCCCAGAAGCTCGATAAACTGTCCGAAGAGCCCCGTGTCGAGGCATTGGCCAAGGTGGGTCTTCTCGTTGAACTCGGCTTGCCAACGGAATCTGCAGCAAAGATTTTCTTGGCGGGTGTGCGGTCCCGCGCGGCGGCGGTCGAGTTGAGCCGTTTCGTGACCAATCCGGCTGCAAGCGTCTCAAGGATTCGCAACGCTTTGCTGGATTCTGCCACAGTCACAGCACTTTCAGTCTCGGTGTCAGCATCGACCCTTGAATGGCTGCACCTTCTTTCAGCGGAACACGGCACTCCTAAGGTTGCTCCCCTGCAATGTGCAAGGTTTCGGTTGGCAGCGCCCAATGAGGTAAACACCCTTCACGTGCGGCAACTGACGCCGCGTGATTCCATTTTTCTATGTTCGACTGATGCGCGATTCAAGGTTGCGGTGAGAGCGACGGAAAAATTGCCCTTTGACAAGTTTGTAAACGACCCACGCTTAATCTTCGAACGAGATAAAGACACTTGGGTTCAACAGTGCCGTGATCCCAGAATTTCGTGGTTCACAGAATTTCGGGGATACCAAATATAATTCTGACTAAAAAATACACTGGATTAATCGGCGCTTTTCGTGTTGTGCAAAAAGAGAAGATGGAGATTCTGATCACAATCATAATCCGCCTGATTGTGAATATAGCTGCCACGGTGATTGGGAAGAGACTGCCAATCGCCGCAGTATTCAAAACTGACCATTTTCAATGTAATCAATCAAAACTTCATGAGATTATCTATGTCACAACTATCTGAAAACATTAACAAGGAAATTGAAAAAGCGGTGTCTCATTACTGGATGACGCGCCACTCTCAACGGGAAAAACAGAAGAAGAGAGGTGTTAATGATGCTGGTCTAAGAAGTGCTGTGACCGGTGGGGCACAAATGAACGGGTTTATCAATCTCTTTACCAATTTGATAATTGAAGCCGGCATCGGAGAGAAATGCATTTTCCATAAGAAACACTTGGAACTCCCTGGCTATTTTCGTCCCACCAAAGAATGGGATTTGCTTGTAGTAAAAGATGGTCAGTTGATAGCAGCCATAGAGGCAAAATCTCAAGTGGGGCCTTCTTTTGGAAACAACTTCAATAACAGAACCGAAGAAGCAATGGGAACGGCTCTCGACCTCTGGACCGCTTTCAGAGAGGGAGCCTTCAATGGAGGGCATCAACCTTTCCTCGGATATTTCTTTATGCTTGAAGATTGTGATGCATCAAACAGGCCCGTTCGAGTAAAGGAATCCCATTTTAAGGTTTTTCCTGAATTTGTCGATGCCTCTTATATGAGGAGGTATGAGCTTTTTTGCAGAAAACTTATCCTGGAACGGCATTACACCTCGGTATCTTTCATTGTTTCTGAAAGTGAGAACGGTAAAGCCGGCAAATTTAATGAACCGGCGGTTGATCTTTCATTCTACAATTTTGCCAAATCGCTTGCTGCTCACGTCGGGGCATTTATATGAAAAATATCCCCGATAGAAGTCATCATAGATTAATCAATGGAGACGCAAGGGATTTGTCATTTCTAAATGATGAATCCGTTCATCTAGTTGTAACATCACCTCCCTACTGGAATTTGAAGCGATATCAGGAAAATCCCGACCAACTGGGACACATCGAAGAATATGAAATATTTCTAAGTGAGTTAGAAAGAGTATGGAAAGAAGTATTTCGTGTTTTGGTCCCTGGGGGAAGACTCGTGTGTGTTGTGGGTGATGTCTGTGTTTCCCGCAGAAGTTTCGGGCGTCATCTTGTCTTCCCGCTTCATGCCGACACATGCGTCATTTGTCGCAACAGTTATGAGGTATCCAATGGGTCAAAATTCTTGGGGAAACCTTACGAGCCAAATGCAATCATAAAAAACGATATAGAGTTCATCCTCATGCAACGAAAACCCGGAGGATACAGAAAACCCACAGAGGAGCAAAGAAAGTTAAGCAAAATCGATAAAAAGGATTTCGACAATTGGTTCAGACAAATCTGGACGATCACGGGCGCATCAACAAAAAAACACCCCGCCCCATTTCCGCTTGAATTGGCCACGCGTCTTGTGAGAATGTTCTCATTTCATGGTGATACGGTTCTGGATCCTTTCTGCGGGACAGGGACGACCTTAATCGCTTCACTGAAATTTGGTAGAAATAGTGTCGGTCTCGATATTGAACCCGAATATTGTAAAATGGCGGCGCGCTATTTAAAAGCCGAAAGCAGTTCTCTTTTTGTAAAGGCCGATCTACGATTCGAGAAAATGGTTCGCGATGCCATTGGGCATTTACAAGCTTGTGAAGATCAAGCTCTTTATGAAGTAAGACCTGCAAGAAAGGCCTTGATAGAGGCCGGCCAAACAGAGGAGCGGACGCGGAAAACTTCGCCGGCCTGACGGAATCACTTATTGGCCGCACGGCTCACTTCAACCTTTGCCGTTTAAGATGCATCCAGCCATGAAAGGCGCCTATACATTGTGATAGAAAAGAATTTCGACATCCCGTTCATAGCTGACCTTGCGCTTCGTGAAAAGCAGATTCAACAAAATTACAGGCCAATTATCGCAGTTCACAAGTGGTTTGCCCGAAGACCCGGAACGCTGTTCCGCGGCTTGTTGCTTTCCGAATTTCTCGAAAAACCGCTTCACGAATCCTTTTATCAGGCAAACAGTTTAAAAGGAATTAAAGTCGCAGATCCATTCATGGGCGGCGGCACCCCCCTCATAGAGGCCAACAGGCTCGGCTGTGAAATTGCCGGGTTCGACATCAATCCCATGTCCTATTGGATTGTCAAGCAGGAAATCGAACATCTTGACCTGGACGCGTATCTTCGGGCAGCCAATTCCTTACGCGAGCAATTGGAAGAGGAGGTCGGTCATCTTTACCGCACCCGTTGCGTTTTTTGCGGAAATGAGGATGCCCACGTTAAATATTTCCTTTGGGTGAAAACGATTGCGTGTCAGAAATGCAGCAAGCCCATCGACTTATTCCCCGGCTATCTTCTGGCTTCCGACGCAAGGCATCCAAAAAATGTTTTTCTATGCCACGCATGTGGGCAGTTGACCGAAACCTCCGACCGAAAAAAGCCTGGAGATTGCCGGCATTGTGGCGCCAGGTTCTTAACAGCAGGCCCCGCAAAACGGAACCACTGCGAATGCCCCGACTGTAAGACCATTAATATATTTCCCAATAAATTGTCGGGAGCACCCCGACATCGGCTTTTCGCGCTTGAATACCATTGCCCCGCCTGCAAGGAACGCCACACCGGCAGATTCTTTAAAATCCCCGATTCTCAGGATTTGGTCAAGGCGGATCAGGCCGAAGAACGATGGGCAAATACGTCCGCAAGCTATGTCCCTGACGATGAAATCCCCTCGGGAGATGAGACCAATCGGCTCCATCGCTGGGGATACGGGCATTACCGGGAAATGTTCAATGCCCGGCAACTTCTCGGCCTGGAACTATCCGCACAGCGGATCCCCCGGATAGCCGATGAGCGGGTCCGCAATTCTCTTGCGACCAATCTTTCGGATCTGCTACGCTACCAGAACATGCTTTGCCGATATGACACGATGGCGTTGAAGTCGCTTGATATTTTCTCGGTACACGGATTTCCCGTCGGGCTCGTTCAGTGTGAGTCCAATTTTCTGGGGATCGTTGACCCGAAAAAGCGGATCTGTATCGGCAGCGGCGGCTGGGCTAACATTATCGAGAAGTTCCGAAAGGCAAAAGCTTATTGTGACAGTCCGTTCGAAATCAGACACCCGGGGGGAAAAAAAGAAATCGTGCCGATAAACGGGGAATGGATCGGTGACAACCCAAACGGCAAGCATCGGGCTGAAAGGCGAAGTGTTGCGCTTTGCTGCAAAGACGCCGCTCAGATAGAACTGCTCCCACAATCATTGGATGCGGTCCTCACCGACCCGCCTTATTTCGGGAATGTTCAATATGCGGAATTGATGGATTTTTGTTATGTGTGGCTCCGTCGTCTCATACGCACCGAACCGGATGCATTTGCCGTTCTTTCGACACGAAATCCCCAGGAGTTGACCGGCAACGAAGACATGGCAAGGGGGCTTGATCATTTTGCCCAAGGTCTGTCATCGGTATTTCAAAAGATGGCAATCGCACTAAAACCTGGATCACCGCTCGTTTTCACCTATCATCACAACCATCTTGCGGCATACTACCCGATAGCCATCGCCATCCTTGATGCCGGTTTGACCTGCTCGGCCACCCTGCCGTGCCCTGCCGAAATGGGGGCTTCCATCCACATCAACGGAACCGGCTCCTCGATTATCGACACCGTTTTTGTCTGTAGATCAACCGGTACGGTACCCCGAAAATGGCTGGCAGATTCAATCGGTGGCGTTGCGGAGCTTGTCAATGAAGATTTGGCCAAACTCCGGTCCGGGAATGTCAAGCCCACGCCTGGAGACATGCGGTGCATTGCCCACGGACATCTTATCCGCCTGGCAATATGGAACATTCGGAAGAACTGGGACAAGAATGCCAATATTAACAAACGCTTATCGGCGGTGTCAACCTGGATTTCCGGATTCGGAGGATGGGCCGAAATAGAGAGGCGCCTCTTCAAACCGGAAGACGCTTTTCACGACGCGCCGTTGTTCGCCGTACACGAGCCTTCCGAAAGATATGGAGCTTTTTATGACGAAATATCCTTTTGAAGCGCCTTTTGACGAAATAATGCGAGAGGCGGAAACGTATGTAGATGCCGTTTTCTCGTTTCCATCGTGGTTCTTCGTACAATGCTCGGTTTTTACGCCACCGAAATGGGGGTGAACCGGTGATTTTCCGTAGGGCTTGCCAGTACTGGGTCTTGTCAATTAGTTCTTGTCTTTTTGTATCCCAAATGTTACAAGTTGTTAACTATGATTAGTATTCAGACTACGGACACCTTCGATGCTTGGTTTGCCGGCCTGAAAGACAAGCGGACAATAGCGCGCATTCAAGCGCGCATCGACCGGGCCGAAGATGGCAATTTCGGTGATTGCTCACCGGTGGGTGAGGGTGTATCGGAGATGCGAATTCACTATGGGCCGGGCTATCGAGTGTATTTCGTACAGCGCGGCATAGAACTGGTGATCCTACTGGCGGGTGGCGTCAAGTCCACACAGAGCAAGGATATCAAGACCGCGCTACATCTGGCGGGAAAATTGTAGGAGGACGACATGACATTGAAGTTGCGCAAATGGGATAGCGTCGAATATCTCAAAACCGAGGAGGACATGGCCCTATATCTTGAAGCCTGCATGGAAGAAGCCGGCGACGATGCGGCCTTCATCGCCAAAGCGCTTGGCACCATCGCCCGCGCCCGTGGTATGAGCCAACTTGCCAAGGACACCGGGTTGGGCCGCGAGAGCCTGTACAAAGCACTTTCCGGCGAAGGAAATCCGAGCTTTGCGACGATTTTGAAGGTGACTCACGCACTGGGATTCAAGCTGCATGTTCACGAGCAGAAGAAAGGGCATGCAGCAGGGTCGGGCCATGATAACACATTAACATAGCTGAAAATTAATCAAAAATGGGAGTGGTTTTTTGTGCAATGACAGCTTCTTCGATGGTAAAAAGAGGAACTTTGCGAAACACCGATGGCGATCGAGAAGTGATTCCAAAGCTGCGTTGGCGGAGCGCATTGTTGAATACCTTGTAACTCACGTAACCCCTGATTTGGAAGTCCTTCAACTTGATATCGTGAAACGGCGTAGGGATGTGGAGGATATTCAATGAATAATAAGGCAGACACCAAAGAGTTCATCTTTCAGCGCCTTAAAGACGAACGAGAAAAGCTGGCATTCTTTATCTTAACACAGATATCGGATAAGGAGAAAACAATGCTGAAAAAGATTCTGGTCATCCTGGCCTGCGGTCTCCCGATTCTCTGTGCCGGGGTAGCGGTCACCGCTGAACCGGACGCCAGGAACCCTGTCGTACTTATGGAAACCAGCCTGGGGAATGTGAAACTTGAACTCTTCGCCAAGGAGGCGCCGATCTCGGTAAAGAACTTCCTGGACTATGTCAACAGCGGCTTCTATGACGGCACCG
>JAPLJE010000810.1 GCA_026388755.1 Deltaproteobacteria bacterium
CATACGCCGGCATCGGCGGCAAGCTCTATCGTCAGGGGCTGATCAAAATGAACGAATTCGTCACCCTCTGCGGCAGAGACCGGGTGCCCGTCATCTGGTTTCAGGACACATCCGGAATCGATGTGGGAAATATCGCGGAAAAAGCGGAACTCCTGGGGCTGGGCCAGAGCCTGAACTACTCGATTCAGCAGACCGATGTTCCCATGATGCTGATCGTGCTGCGGAAAGGCACGGCTGCGGCCCATTATGTCATGGGCGGTCCGACGGCCAACCGTCACAATGCCTTTACCCTGGGAATTCCCACCACGGAAATCTACGTCATGCATGGTGAAACCGCGGCAGCAGCCAGCTTCTCCCGAAGGCTGGTCAAGGAAAAAGACGCCGGGCGTCCCCTGGATCCGGTGATCGAAAGCATGAACAAGATGGCCCAGGAGTATCATGACAATTCCCGGCCCATTTACTGCGCCAAGCACGGCCTGGTGGATGAGATCTCTTCCATGCCGGACATCCATGGTGGCCTTTGCCGGAACCGCCTATCAGAATCCCACGTCGATCTGCGCGCACCATCACATGATGCTGCCCAGAATCATTAAAGGGTAAATCAGAATAAAAGGCTCCACATTTTCCCTTGATGCGTCAGGGGGTGTTTTTCACGGCAGTGGATTCACACCCCTGACCTCAAGCCTTGGATGAATCCCTGACGATCCCCGGCAATTTCCTATGACAGTGAAGATCGATCTTCATGCCATCCGCCACAGCGTCCCCTCGGGCCGATCTTCGATCATGACGTTCATGGCTTCAAGCTGTTTTCGGATATCGTCGGCTTTTTGCCATTCCCTGGCTTTTCTAGCAGCGGTTCGATCCGCAATCATCTGTTCAATCCAGGCAGGATCAACCGCGGTTTTCTGAAGTCCCATCGATTTCCGGTCAATTGCATATTGTTCCGGCGCTTCCCCGAACACGCCCAGAATCCGGCCGATCTTATTCAGGTCTGACCAGGCAGTCAAAAGGCTTTGCCGAAGGTCCGAAGACAAAGCGCCATCCGATTCATCCAGCAGGCGGTTTAAGGATCGGACGGATTCAAATACCAGCCCAATCCCTTTGGCCGTATTCAGGTCATCATCCATTGCCTCGCAGAAGCGTTCCCACAGATCCCCGGACTGGGGCGGAACCGGATTCTTATCCAGGCACTCAGCCAGCCTTGCCAGAAGCGCATACACTTTGTCGAGTGCTGTGCTGGAATCATCCATAATCTTCTCATTGAAATCAATCGGGCTGCGATAATGGCTGGAGAGCAGAAAAAGCCGGATGACTTCCGGATGATAGGACTTCAGGACATCCTTGATCAGCAGGAAATTGCCCAGAGACTTTGACATTTTCTCCTGGTTGATATTCACAAAACCATTATGCACCCAGTATTTGACGAAGGTCTTGCCAAAGGCCGCCTCCGACTGGGCAACCTCGTTCTCATGATGGGGAAAGGTCAGATCCATGCCGCCGCCATGAATATCGATGGTTTCACCCAGAAGGGCGGAGCTCATGGCCGAGCATTCGATATGCCAGCCAGGACGGCCTTTTCCCCAGGGGCTGTTCCATTCAGGCTCTCCGGGCTTTGCGACCTTCCATAAGGCAAAATCAAATGGGTTTCGTTTTCGGACATCCACATCCACCCGGGCCCCGGCCTCCATGTCATCAAGTTTTCTGCCCGATAGCTTTCCATAACCGGAAAAACTTTCCACAGCAAAATACACATCCCCATCCAGGCAATAGGCATGGCCCTTTTCGATCAGCATCTGGATAATGCGGATGATATCATCGATATATTCGGTTGCCCGCGGCTCATAAGTGGCGCGCTCGACTTTCAGGGCATCCATATCCACATAGAATTCCTGAATAAATTTTTCAGCCACATCCCTGCAGGACATGCCGGTTTGATTGGCCTTAGTGATGATCTTGTCATCCACATCCGTAAAATTCCGGACATAAATGACATCAAACCCCCTGGCCCTCAGATACCGGGCCAGGACACCAAAAACAACCACGGACCGGGCATGGCCGATATGGCTGGCATCGTATACCGT
>JAPLJE010000562.1 GCA_026388755.1 Deltaproteobacteria bacterium
AGCGTCCATGCTTTCACGTCGGGACTTTGTTGTAAAAGGGCCTTCATTGCCGCGGAATCTGTACCATGAGCATCAATGGCATTTCCGATTTGTGATATTTCATCCGCAATCCATATGGCGATTTCCTGTGTGTTCTCTGCCTGGATGCTCAGGGTGCTCGTGTCCGAATACAGCTTTACAGGCGGAAGATCGTCACGGGCTGCCACCAGAATATTGCCTTTTGGATAAATCAAAAAGTTGTATCCCACCACTTCATTTTCGTGCATCAGTGTTTCATCGCCCAAGATCGTCGGCGATTGCACGCCACCCCAGGAACCATAAGCGCTGATACAATGGTGGAGCCAATTCCGGGCAACTATCCTGGCTTTTTCCATACCGATATGATCCGCCGCTCCGATGCCGGGGAAATACAGCAACAATGCAAATATCAATACGATGACCCTGTAAAACATAATAGCCCTCCTTATGGGTGATATTCTTCTAAACCCGCGGCATATCCTTTGGTATATCTTGATCAAGATGATCTCAGGGTCTCTGCTGAGAGCTATTTCGATGGATACAAAGACGTATCTTCATCAACAACATGCACCGTAACTGAATCGTAATAAAACGGCGGCTCCAGTTTGCCATCCGGATTCTCGTCCACGCCGAAGTAGAACGTGTAGTCACCTGCCGGCAACAGACCATCAAAAATGCTCAATGACGAGAAATCCGCCAGTGGAATTTGACCTGCCATGATGATTCCGGAAGTCCACCCCGTCGGATAAATCCAGGAATAATAACCCCAGGGGGAGCTGAGTACAATCCACAAATCACTCAATTTTCCTGTTTCGTCGCCTGCATCAAGGCTGAGATTGATGGAAATGGGCAATGTCGATGATTCCGTAACCAATGAACTATCTATTCCATTGGCCTTGATGACCGGTTCAGGAGATTTATCGGGCTGGATGCCGATTGCGGCCCCTTGATAATATGTATCCGTGTATTTATCTGTTCCGGTAATAAAACTGTCTGGAACATACCACCCGTCATAACTGCCCGCCCACCCCATATTGATGTGAACCGTTTCCGACGGAGCGTCCCGGTAGCCATCCACCACCACTGCATGTCCTCCAGTTACGGCATCTTTGACACGCAGTTCTGAAGGTCGGCCATTTTGGACCTCGTTCTTAAATACCTGCATCCAGGCGCTTGTGCTATCATAACTGGATCTATTTACCCAGGTTGCCGTATTCATATACCTTACATAGGTTTTGGATACATTCGGCGTATCAGAAGTCGACGCTGAAGAACCATAGGAAGGAGCAGTGCTGCATCCGTAATTCATTTGAAAAGCAATGCCAACGTCGCCGCAGAGTTTGGCCACGGAATCTTTTTGTGTGGCCGTGTTACTGCTGCTCAGGGAATTGGGCATATTGGCCCAATCGTAAGTGCTGCTGGAGAAGACACGGCCCAATGTTACGGGGTTCGCGCCATCATTCCATACGTAAGAGATATTGCCCGCACCGGTTTTAGGATGTGACCAGTACTTCATGATTTGCGAAGCCGCTGTGGCCACACACCCCACTATGGTTCTGCATCCTTTTGAATCCAGGGGGCACTGTAGGTTGTAAGGATCTTCCTGAGTCCAGGTCGTAGTCATTAATGGCCCGTAGGAAACCGATTCGGTTCCGGCTGCAAACCGGAGATACTCCCGGTCAAACCGGGTGGCATTGCTGAAAAGCGCCCATGCTTTCACGTCGGGACTTTGCTGTAAAAGAACCTTCATTGCATCAGAATCGATGCCATGGGCATCAATGGCCTTTCCGATTTGTGATATTTCA
>JAPLJE010000668.1 GCA_026388755.1 Deltaproteobacteria bacterium
GGGATCCGCGCCGTGGGCGCCCCGCCAGTACCATGACGTGGCGGTCTTTGACAATCGCATGTGGGTGCTTGAGGGCTACTACGAGAAGGGCGGCAACCGCAAGGATGTGTGGTATTCGGAGAACGGCGTTGACTGGTCTGAATTGCCCGGCACGCCGTGGAAGCCGCGCCACGCCGCCAGTGTTTTTGTCCACGACAATGCCCTGTGGATGGTCGCCGGCAACAACATGGAGGCGGACGTGTGGAAGCTGGTGAAGACAACGAGGCAGGGCACTCATGAGCCCTGAATTGTGAAGAACATAGCATACACCGCGGGCCGGTTGCATTAGATGATCACGCTCGGCTTGCCACCACGCCCGCAATGGTCCAGTATAGATTTATGGTCGAGCGTGCGCAAATAAGCGCCTTCAGCGAGGCGGTCGCGCGGGAGTTTTGCCCGCACAAGATCGTCCTGTTTGGCTCTTACGCTTACGGCAACCCCACCGAGGATTCGGATGTGGATCTGCTGGTCATCATGCCGTTCCAGCGCAAACAGGGCCGCAAGTCGCTCGAAATCCGCCAGCGTATTTCCGCCGATTTCCCGCTGGATTTGATTGTGCGGACCCCGGAGTTCATCGCCCAGCGGATGGAATGGGGCGACTGCTTCACTCGTGAAATCCTTTCCAAGGGCCAGGTGCTGTATGAAGCCACTGACACAAGAGTGGGTCGCGAAGGCTGAGGGGGATTTTGTTGTTGCCGCTCAGATTATGAGGGGGCGAAAGCATCGCGTCTTTGATGCGGTCTGCTTTCACTCGCAGCAAGCAGCAGAAAATTATTTTAAGGCCCGGCTATGTGAAGCCGGCGTTGCTTTTGCCAAGACTCATGACCTGATTGTCCTGCTCAAGCTGACTCTTCCCTTGGAACCTTTGTGGTCTTCTTTTCTTCCGGCAGCCCAGGCGTTGACTGATTACGCGGTTGATTTCCGCTACCCCGGCGACACAGCGACCCTCGGCGAAGCCCGGCTTGCTCTTAAAGAATGCAAAGCGATTCGCCGGGAGGTTCGGCTGAGCCTTGGTTTGCCGGCATGAACGCCACTGTGAGCCGTGGCCTGCCAACCTGGTTGGCCTTGCTCGTGTTGACGTGCGCAGTCGGGTCGGTTTGCGCCGGGCAGCCCGACCCAACCAGCCGGCCTGTCAGCGCGGTCCTGCGCGAACCGCTGCCGCCGGAGGAAATCAGTCTTTCGGAGAGCGCCACCGGCTACTTGATCAGCGGCCCCACGTTCACTTACCGGCTGGAGAAGACAACGGGGGCAATCACTGGGATTCGGGTGGTTCGCGAAGCGCAGGAGGTCGTCACGTGCGACGGCCCGGCGGATATTCAGATAGACCAATACCGGTTGGCGTCCGATCTCAACTCTTGCAAGGTCAGCATCGTCAGCAAGGGCAAGGACAAGGTCGTCCTCCGGGCCGAGGGGATTCTCCGCGATCCGGGCAAACGTGGCCCGGAGGTGGATTACACGCTGGTTCACACTTTCTTCAACGACGGGGTGGCGGTGACCGCGGTGAAGCTGATCCCCCGGGCGGATTTGCGGGTGGAACAGGCGGTGCTCTATCGGCTTCCTGCGCAAGGCCGGTTCAGTCATTACCTGCACAAGAACCGGGA
>JAPLJE010000007.1 GCA_026388755.1 Deltaproteobacteria bacterium
ATGCCGCCGGTCATGACCCTGACATCATCGTGGCGCTGGAGCAAGCGGTATGTCACCTCCTCGTCGTAGCGTTTGCTGAGGGTCCTGCCATAGACCACCACGGCCTGACCGGCCTGCAGACGGGGAGCCAGCTTCATGGGATAGATGATGTCAAAAAGCGGCGCCGGAATGTTGATGGCATCGGGAATGTGACCGCGGTTAAAAAGCTCCGGTGGTCTGGCATCCACCAGAACAATGTCGCCCTTGCCAAGCAGTTGTTGAACAGTCCCGACATCCACCTGGGGCGCCGGCTCCCGGAAGGCCTCTTCCGGCAGGAGAGATATGCCGTTCGGATTGGAAAAATTAAACAGCAGCGAAAGAAGCGATGCAACAACCACAACCAGCAGCATATCCACGGCGCGAAAGCGCCCCACCTTTTCAATTTTCTGCTGAAACAACTGCTTCAGGCGGATTCCGGCAACTTCCAGAAGCCGGATCTGCTGACGGGCCTCGGTCAGATCCGCGATGGTCCGGCGCAACGCATCGTTGGTTTGGGACAAGTCGGCATTGAGCCCCTGCACGGTTTCATACGCCCTGACGTTCTTTAAAAAAACCATGAAGCTGGCGGTCATGCCGGATAAAATATCCTTTTCCTCCTGCGTGAATTCGCGCCCGTCTATCGGAGCACCCAGGCCAACAATGCCAAGAAGCGCATCATCCACCATGAACAATAGCGCAGCGTGAATGTCAAGGCCCGTTTCAAGCTCCGAAAATACCAGCCGCGGATCCCCGATAAAGGTCACGGACATGGCGGCAAGCCTGCGGTTTTCAGCAGTCTGAAAACCCCTGTAAAGATGTTTTTCAGCGGTTTTAACGGTCCAGTCCCGGTCAAACCGGGCTCCGCGGCTTGCGGAGAGAACCCTTTGGTTCTGCCGGTCGCAGATCATCAGCATGCCCTGGCCGGATCCGTTAACGCCCATGGCCATCAGCAGAAAACTATCCAGGAGCTTCCGGGAAGAGGTGATCGGGCTCAGCTCGGCTGTGAGCTCATAGAGGGTTTTCAGATAATACATCCGCTGAAAAACCAGTTTGTCGAGTTCTTCCGGAGAGGTGGCGGCCTTTTTGTCGAACAGGCCGGTTTCGTTTGCGGCGGGAGCCGTGTCGTTCAACGCGTCAACTCCGTGATGGTTTTCCAGAAGGCATCCAAATCCTCGATAACACCCATGTGAGTATAAAGGACTTTGCCTTCCGGACTCAGCAGCAGCGTGAACGGCGTGCGCGGCTCGCCGAGCAGCTTGTGCGCATCAAAGGTCGGGTCCGGCGCAATGGGAAAGCTGTACTGCTTCTGGTCTTTCAGGTACTGAATCTCCATCTGGTTTCCACCGGCGGCCAGGGCCAGCATTTTGACCTTTCCCTTCAGGCTGCTCTTTTCGATCCGATTGTAGAGGGTGTTAAAAATCGGGGCCTGCCGGTAGCATACCGGGCAATAAACACCGATGACCTCCAGGAGCAACAGCTTCGAGCGGATATCCGGAAGCCGGAATGCGGATTTCGTGATCCCCAGGTAAGCCCTGTCCTTGTCGGATGCAGGCGACTGGAGTTCAAGGGCGGCCAGGCTGTCGCCTGTCTTGGGAAGTTCCCCTCCCGAAGCCGGAATGGAAAGAATGACCCCTGTAAAACCGATCACCGCCAGCACTCTCAGCAATCCCCGGTAAGACATCATCTCTAATGGCCTCCTTGAATTGAAACCCGCATGAACCATCAGGACAGCGCCTCTTCGATCGAGCCGACCATCGGCACGAGCTTTCCCAACCCGACGATTTCAAATACCTTTTTCAGATTATCAGACAGCCCGACACCCACGACATCTATTCCCAGCTTCTGGCTTTCCATCAAAAGCTGGGTGAGAATGGCAATGCCGGCGCCGTTAACGGCAGAGCTCTCCAGGAAATGCAAGACGATCCTGCGCTTGTTCAGGGAGAGGGCCTCGCAGTAGCAGGACTGAAACTGAGACTCATGCCCTGCCGTAATGCTGCCACGAACGGTAATCACAACAGCGTTTTCCATCTGCTGAATTTCAAATTCCCGAACGTGTTCGACGGCCATTCGACAGCGCTCCTGAGCGCTTTTCAGCGCCTGCTCCAGAAGGTGTCGCTGGATCGGTTTATTGATGAAATCCGTGGCATCCAGATTCAGCGCCTGAATGGCCAGGTCCATGTCCCCGTGCCCGGTGATGACAATCACTTCGGCAGTCGGGTCGATCTGCTTGATGCGCCGCAAAACCTCGATCCCGTTCATGCCGGGCATCTTGATGTCTGTCAATACGATGCGCGGCCGCTCGCGCTCAAACGCATCCAGGCCTTCCTGCCCGTTTTCCGCCGTAAGCACCTCGTAGCCATAGGCCATCAGGGTCAATCGAAACATTTTCAGTGTCGGTTTTTCATCGTCGATCACCAGAATTTTTTCCATCAATACTTCCTCAATAAGGTGTTTAGTCTGAAGGCCATTGGATGGATATCATTTTTTTCAGACAATTAACAGCGGAATTGATTCATGAAATCTTCAGCCTTCCTTGAGCCGGGCTACCGGAAACTTGAGTCTGAACTTGGCGCCCACCCCAACCCGACTGATGAGCTCGATCTCGCCGCCGTAGTCCTTGACGATCCCGTAGGTAATGGCCAGCCCCAACCCCATGTCGATGCTGCTTTCCTTGGTGCTGAAAAAAGGCTCGAAAATCTTGTCCCGAACCCCTTCGGCGATGCCGATCCCGTCATCTACGACCTCGGCCACGACCCGCTCGCCTTCCTGGTAGGTGCGGATAATGATTTTTCCGGCTCGTGAATCGGGCAACCGCTCATTTTTTTCGTTAATGGCATCCCTGGCATTGGTGACCAGATTAAAGAAAACCTGCTGAAGCCGGTTGTCATGCGCCATGATCGGGACGATGGTTTCGGCAAGTCGAAGATCCATGCGGATATTGTCCAGTTCGAACTGACGGACGACCAGGGTGAAAACCGCGTGAATGGTCTTGTTGATATCCAGCCGCTCCATAATGAGTTCGGCTTTGCGGCCGAACGCTCGCAGGGTGTTGATGATTTCGGCGGCCCGGTCAACCTGGGTGCTCATTTCCGTGACCACTTCCCGAAGATGTTC
>JAPLJE010000343.1 GCA_026388755.1 Deltaproteobacteria bacterium
CGGTATCGCTTAAAGGAAGTTTCCATGGAATTAGGCATTTTGCAGACAGGGATTTTGATTTTTTTTGCCAGAGTCTGTGATGTTTCGTTTGGAACCGTTCGAACCATCTTAACGGTACAGGGACGATCCGTGCTGGCGTTTTTTTTCGGGCTGTTTGAAGTGCTCATCTGGATCACCATCGTCAGCACCGTTGTGTTGCACATCAAGGAATCCCCCGTTCTGGTGCTCTTTTATGGTTTTGGATATGCAACCGGAAACGTGGTGGGAATCCAGGTGGAGCGCAAGCTGGCCTTCGGGCTGATGGTTCTAAGGGTCATCACCGCCGATACCGGCCGGAAAATGGCGGATCGGCTGAGAAGCAAGGGCCTGGTCGTAACCCTTTTTTTCGGCGAAGGGATGAACGGAACCGTTACGGAGCTTTACATGGCGATCCGCCGCAAGGACCTTCCCTGGATACTGTCTCTGGTCAAGGAAGAAGACCCCGATGCATTTTATATCACCGAGCATGCCAGAGACGTCAGCAAGTCCCTTAAACCCATTTCCTCCACCTGCAATGACGGGTGGTCTTTATTGAAGAAGTGAACCGCATGAAAATCGCATATTTTGACTGTTTTGCCGGCGCCAGCGGCGACATGATTCTGGGGGCACTGGTGGATGCCGGACTCGATCCGGATCTGCTGAACCGCGAACTGGCAAAGCTTCATCTGGAACACTTCGCCCTGAGCTTCAAGCCGGCAGTCAAAAGAGGCCTCGGCGGCTGCCAGGCTGTTGTCGACATCAGCACCCACATGCGTCACCCACACAGGTGTCTTCAGGATATCTGCAGCCTGATTGAGGCCAGTGAACTTTCACAGGACATCCAACAAAAAAGCATGGCGATATTCACCCGGCTGGCCGGAGCAGAAGCCAGGGTTCACCGGACTGCGGTTGAAACGGTCCATTTTCATGAAGTCGGGGCGATGGATGCCATCATTGATGTGGTGGGAGCGGTTTCAGGGCTGTCACTTCTGGGGATTGAAGCCGTATATTGTTCTGCCCTTCATCTGGGTTCGGGAACCGTTACCTGCGCACATGGCATTTTGCCGGTACCTGCGCCGGCCACGCTTGAGCTCGTCAAAGGGATCCCTGTCTATGCCACGGGAATTCAAGGAGAGCTGCTGACCCCGACTGGAGCCGCAATCCTGTCCACTCTGGCCAAAGGATTCGGCCCCCTGCCAGCGCTAACGGTTGATAAATCCGGGTACGGCGCCGGCATGGCGAATCCGGAAATCCCCAATCTGCTGCGGGTTGTCATCGGCGATACAGATTCGGAGCCTCAGGACTGCGATAGGGATCAAGTCGCAGTCCTGGAAACCGCCATTGATGACATGAACCCGCAGATTTACGATCATGTGATGCAGCAAGCCTTGGGCCTGGGAGCCCTGGATATCTTTCTTAAACCCATCCAGATGAAAAAAAACCGGCCCGGCGTCCTGTTAACCCTGATGTGCACACCCGATGATCTTCACCGGTTTTCCCGGTTTCTACTGAAAGAAACCACTTCCATTGGACTGCGATGGCGTTTTGAAAACCGGATCAAAGCCAGAAGGGAAATCCGGGAAATATCGACTTCCCTTGGAACTGTACGGGTCAAGACAGCACGTATTCAGGATGATATCATCCATCAATCGCCGGAATTCGAGGACTGTAAAGAAATTGCTTTAACGCGGGATATTCCTTTAAAAACGGTCATCGCCAGGGTTTGCCGAGAAATTTCCCCAAGCGATGAAATTGATTCCAGCAGGCTGCGGCGACATACATGAAACAATTCTATTTTAAGCCCGCCTTTCCGCCATCGGTCTGATATGGAACAGCATGATGAGCTATTTGCCTATGACGACGACACCGGAGAATTGTATCTGGAATAAGGGGATCGGATACAACTTGTCCGGCTTGCGGCAAACAATTGACAAATACCGTCCAAAACTCCTTGAACTAGTTGATCATCTTTGTTATAAGTAAAGGTTGTATGAAAGAAGTCAGAAGGAGAAATATATGATCCGCGTGGGTATCGTTGGGGCAACCGGGTATGCGGGCGCTGAACTGGTCCGGCTGCTGGCCGGTCATCCGGCCGTCGAATTAACGCTGTTAACTTCCCGTCAGTATGCGGGCAAGAGATTTGACGCGGTTTTTCCGTCCATGGCCGGTGTTGTGGATCTGGTATGCCGGGACTATTCACTCGATGTGGCCTGCGGCCAGACCGACATAATTTTCATGGCGCTGCCGCATCAGCTTCCCATGTCATTCATTCCGCCGCTTCTGGACAACGGCAAACGGGTGATCGACCTTTCGGCGGATTTCCGGTTTCGCAATGTCGCCGTTTATGAGCAGTACTATCAGCCGCACCAGGCCAAGCATCTCATTGACGAATCGGTTTACGGCCTGAGCGAAATTTATGGGGAGCGGATCAAAAACGCCCGTCTCATCGGAAATCCGGGCTGCTACCCCACCAGCGTTCTGCTGCCCCTGATTCCATTGCTGAAAAACGGACTTATCACGCCAAACGCGATTATCGCTGATTCCAAATCCGGCGTCAGCGGCGCGGGCCGTTCCCTTTCCCTGACCGCTCACTACTGTGAAGTCCAGGAGTCTTTTAAAGCCTATAAAGTCGGTCAGCACCGTCACAACCCTGAAATGGACGAGGTTTTGAGCATCGAAGCGCAAACACCGATCACGATCACCTTTGTTCCCCACCTGGTTCCCTTGAGCCGGGGGATGCTGACCACCCTTTATGCCACGCCGGAAAAATCCGTCAATTCCGATGACATCCGCAACTGCCTGGCATCCTTTTATGCCAGACGCCATTTTGTCAGATTATGTCCGGATAATAAGCCGCCAGACACCCGGAATGTCCGCGGCACCAATTTTTGTGATATCGGATTTAAGCTGGATGTTCCCCGAAACCGCCTGATCCTGATTTCCGCGATCGACAATCTGGTGAAGGGCGCAGCCGGGCAGGCCGTTCAAAACATGAATCTCATGCTGGGGTTGGATGAAACAACAGGGCTCCGGCAGATTCCTTATCCGGTTTAATTTCCGGAAAAAGTTGGCAAGGTTGAGTAGAATCAGGTTGATGAGATAGATACAGGAAACACCCACATTTACCCAAAAAAGGAGATCCAACATGACAGCAAAGTTAATCCTGGGCACTGAAATCCGCGAGCAAATCCTGGAAGAAATTACGGCCGAAGTCAAGGCAATCAAGGAAAAATATGGCGTGGTACCTGGACTGGTGACCATCCTGATCGGCGCAAATCCGGCTTCAATGTCTTACGTCACCTTGAAGATTCAAACCGCGCACCGGGTCGGTTTTAATGAGGTTCAGGATTCCCAGCCGGTGGATATTTCAGAGGCGGACCTTCTGGCGCTCATTGACAAGTACAACAAGGACGATTCTATCAATGGAATCCTGGTCCAATTGCCGCTTCCCAAGCACATCAATGAAAAGAAAGTACTGAACGCCATTGATCCGGACAAAGATGTCGACGGGTTCCATCCAGTGAATGTGGGACGCCTCATGATCGGCGGCTCTGAAGTCAAATTTCCGCCCTGCACCCCGGCTGGAATCCAGGAGATGATCGTTCGGGCCGGCGTGGAAACCAAGGGCGCTGAAGTCGTGGTGGTCGGCCGTTCCAACATCGTCGGCAAACCCATTGCCAACATGATGCTTCAAAAAGGCCCCGGCGCCAATTCAACGGTTACGATTGTTCATACCGGAACCAAGAATATGGACGTCCACTGCAAACGGGCGGACATTCTGATCGTGGCAGCCGGCGTTCCAGGCCTGGTCAAACCTGAATGGATCAAACCCGGCGCCTGCGTGATCGATGTGGGTGTCAACCGGGTCGGCGAGAAAGTCAGTGAAAAGACCGGCAAAAAAATCGCCATTCTCAAGGGTGATGTGGATTTTGATGCGGCCAAGGAAATCGCGGGTTCCATCACGCCCGTGCCCGGCGGCGTCGGTCCCATGACCATCACCATGCTGATGAAAAACACCCTCAAATCCCTGAAATTCAAACTGGGAATCGCATAATCCTGAAAAACAGTTTTTTTGATCCCTGGATGGCCCGTTGTATCAAACCCTTCGGGCCATCTTCAATTGTATGGCTATGGAGTCAGCCGAAACCGTCTGAGATGTGTTATCTTGGAATGATGACTTCTATTCGAGGGATAATCCTTGAATAGAAGTTTTTTGTTTTAGGGAGCTGCGTTTTATGGACAATAACCTATGCGAGCTTCAGCAGTAGGCCAAAGGCCGAGAAATTCAATCCGTGCCTTCCAGTGGATGGGTTTCAAAATAAATAAGCGCAAATGGATCTATGGCTTTCCGTATTGCCTGGGTGAACCGGACAAATACTTCAGTCGGATATCTCCTTCCTTCCGGAGTGAGGTCTCTAAACATCTGCGTGCGCAGACCTCGGCTGATCTCAATCTGGACTCCCATGCCGCGCCCGCACAGGTTGCAGATGTTGGAATAATCGATCCCGCCAAAGCGCGATTCCGAACATTCCGTTGTCTGAAAACCGTATTTCTGAAGCTCCTGCAGAATCTGTTGTTTTAATTCAACATCCAGTCCACCCAAAAAAATCATCGGTTCCATGCCCGTACAGCCATGAATTGAAATGATGATTTCGGAAACACAAACGATTTCCATGGCGATCGGTTCGTCGAAACGGGCGCTGGTGATGTGCAGAGACTGGTTGCCCCGGCTTTTGATTCCTTCAAAAGCGTAAAAGGAGTGTTCCTGGCCGGCGATGGCGTCGGAGATTCGCATTGTTCCAGGTTCGATCTCACCGCCGTGGATGCCCAAAATAGCGATGCCGGAGCATCCAATACGATAATGGATGCGGTAGTCGGCATTCTGTCGTTCGCTCCGTTTAAGATTCTCAAAGTTCGTATATTGGTCCAACTGGCCCTCATGACAATTTGAGCAGTAGGAGTCATCAGCCCGAAAAAAGGTATTTGTATAAGGGACTCCATTCATCAAAAACATTAAAGATAAATTTGAAATAAATCAAGGTATAAAAAGACTGGACAATCCACCCGGATCATGTAGATATTGGTAATTCAGAAAACACGGATTTCCGACCCTGGAAGCACGATCGATGTGCATGGAGAAAGGAAGGCGACAGAAAATGAATAAGGAAATAGAATTCTTCGGTTTCGGCAAAAACGTCACCGTCGCAGGGCTGGTCAGCTTCTTCATGGATGTCAGTTCCGAAAGGAATCCCTATGACACGCCTTTCTTTTAACAAAGAGACCGTCTCGGCCAGGCTGATCCTGCCATCCGGTGAAGAAGCTGAAAAAATCATCGAAGTCCGCACCCATCCCATCACCGGCCGCACAAGCCGGATTGCGTTAAGCCGAACGGGTCAGAGCGAACCCGGGACCGACGTGTTCCCCGATCCCCCGCCGGATGCCCTGAATACGGCGCAGTGTCCGTTTTGTTCCCCACGGGTTGAATCCATGACGCCGCGGCTTTTTCACGGCCTGTCGCGGGCCGGACGACTGATTCAGGGCGAGTCGGTGTTATTCCCGAACCTGTTTCCCTATGGTAGTTATTCTGCCGTCAGCCTCTTTGACAACCAACATTTTGTGGAGATCGGAACCGCTTCGGCATCATCCTATACCGATTGCCTGATCAACTGCCGGAATTATCTGAGACAGGTTCTGACAACCGACCCGAACGCCGTGTATATGGCCATTACCCAGAATCATCTGCCATCGGCCGGCGGGTCTTTGATTCATCCACATCTTCAGATCAATGCGGATCATGTTGCGGCCAATCATCACCGGTTTCTGAAGGACAGGACGGATACCTGGTTTCAGAACACCGGCAGGCTGTTGCTATCCGATTATCTGAACCATGAAAGAGAAGATGCAAACCGGTATATCGGAAAGACCGGGGACTGGGAATGGATGGCGGCCTTTGCGCCGGAAGGTTTTTATGAAATCTGGGGAATTCTTCCAGGGGTCATCTCATTAAGAACACCGGAAGCCTCCGTATGGAAGGACCTGGCCAGCGGCATTGTGAATGCACAGAAGTTCTACCGGAGCCTTTGTCGAAACGGATATAATCTGGGAATCCTTTCGATTGAAACGCCTTTAAGCCGCGTGGAACTCCGGGTCGTTCTGATTGTCCGCTCGAATTACGCGCCCTGGGTCCGAAACGATCATACGGGTTTTGAACTTATGCTGGGAGACATGGCAACCTTTACACTTCCGGAAACAACCGCCCGGCAGGCGCGCCGATTTTGGAAATCAGAACATTCAGAGTGAATAAACGCGCAATATTGTTTATGCACTTCAAAAAATATAATTCCATTTTCATCATGCCATCGGATTCAGCCCCCATGCAGTTGAACACATGAAACCCGGACGGAGTTGATTGTGTCGATGGAGTCTTGCGGATTTGATTTCGATGTAATAATATTTATCCTGATTTCTTGACCATCTTCCAGATATGAACTCCGGCATGGAGATGACATCGCACGATTTTTGCGCCCCTTGATAGTTCGCAAGGAAAGGTAGGAAGTTCTAAACTCTATTTTAACAATTTAGAATCATTTAATTTTACGTCTGGAGGTTTGACATGGAAAAGATTTTGATTGTTGGATGTAAA
>JAPLJE010000271.1 GCA_026388755.1 Deltaproteobacteria bacterium
AACGGTGATTGCCAGGACTTTTATTGCCAGTGCCTTCCAGCCGTCCCACCAGGTGACCATGATAATCATGATAAATAGGGCGATGCTTAAAGGGAACCACCCGCCACTGGCAAATTTGCCGATACAGGCACTGAAGTAAATCAAATCCATACTCCAAAACAGAAGGCACAGGGGTAAAGCCTTTGCCAGGCTCCAGCCCCAAATCTTGCGGATAACGAAAAAAAAGACCACCGTGGTAATAAACATATCCGCCGTGACCGCGATGCCGTAAGCATTTGCCAGATTTTCAGATGCCTTGAAGTAGAGGGCGAGCAGGATGGCCGCCAGCATCATAAAAATGTTTACATCCGGGATATACACCTGTCCTTTCATCATTGCGGATGTATGCTGAATTCGCAGCCGGGGGAGAAATCCCAACTGGATGGCCTGACGGGTCAGGGAAAAGACGCCGGAAATAATCGCCTGAGAGGCGATGATGGTGGCCGTCGTGGCCAGAGCGACCATGGGATAGAGAAGATTGCCGGGAACAAGATTGTAAAATGGGTCGATGGCTGTCTTGGGATCGTTTAAAATCAAGGCGCCCTGACCGAAGTAGTTACAAAGAAGCGCCGGCAGAGCTACCAGATACCAGGAAAGACGGATAGATTTGATCCCGAAATGTCCCATGTCGGCATAAAGGGCTTCGCAGCCGGTGATGCAGAGCACCACGGCTCCCAGAAGAGAAAACCCAAGCAGGCCGTTATGGAGAAAAAACCGCAAGGCAAATTTTGGGTTGACTGCCATGAGAATTTCAGGATTTCCTGAAATGGCCCGGATGCCGAGCATGGCAATGACGGCAAACCAGATGATCATTACCGGGCCGAACAATTTTCCGATGCGACCGGTTCCATGGCTTTGAGCCCAAAAAAGGAGAAACAAGACCAGGCAGGTCAAGGGCAGTACCAATGGTTTGGCTTGGGTGGTGGCCATTTCCAGCCCTTCCAGGGCGGAAAGGACTGAAATGACCGGTGTAATAAGGCCATCTCCATACAACAGGGCCGAACCAAAAAGCCCGCTAAAAACCAGCCCTCTGCCCAATCTGGGGCCAAGATTCTTGTGCAGCAGGGCCAGCATGGCGAAAATCCCGCCTTCACCATCATCATTGGCTTTCATGATGAATAAGGCATATTTTATGCTCACCACCAGGGTCAAGGACCAAAAAATCAGTGAAACCAATCCCAGTACATTTCCGGGTGATGGCGTGAGGGTGTCATGGCCGGTAAAGCAGACTTTCAGAGCGTACAGAGGACTTGTGCCGATATCGCCAAAAACGACTCCCAGCGCTCCGATAATTAGAATGTGGGTCTTTTCTTTGAGGTTATGGCTCATAGGATAATACGAATCCCTTCCCTCAAGACTTCTCTAAGCGCATCTATTCATGTCGATTAAAACTCTCCCACCATACCGGGGTCATTTCCAGACGCGCCGCCTCCACCAGACCATCAATGGCTTGCTGAGATTCCGGGGTGGTTTGAAACCCCGGCAATTGTCTGGTATGGTTGATGAGATCCACGGCATCATCCACTGAGATGGTCTTGAGGTGGATGACCAGGTCATACAGGGTCGCATCCCAGGCGTCGGCCTCATAAAGATATAAGGCCCATTTGCGCCGCTCATCATCATCCCGCATGATGATCTCCCTTGCTTTATCGGCTGATATGCCTTCCCGCTTTACTTCATCTTCCACCCGGGCTTCCAATTCACCCACAATACGGACCTTGAGAACATGAGGAATATTCTGCAGAAAAAAGTGTCCGAAAAGCCCATGATACACGACATTGTCTTTTTGCATATGTTTCAGGAGGGCGGCGCGGATGTAGGTGATATATTTTTCTTTATTATGAGTAAGACGATCCAGGATCGATGGGGAGTCCTGAATGGCCCGAATCAGTTTAATCTCCGGAACGTTATATTCTTCTGATGCCTCCAGTAATATTTCCCTGGAAATGCATTCATATCCCAATTTCTGGGCCAATTTTTCCGCGACTTCTTTTCCGCGGTTGTAGGAGCCGCGGGATATGGTAATAATGGACATAGTTGATCCCTTCCCAGAATGCTTGTTTTCAATGAAGTCAATACAGCATAAAAGACGGTTAAAGTCAATTTGAAATAAATCCTTAAAATCGCAAAGAATATTACGGGAAAACCATATCATGCAAGCTTCTTTCTTGACGAATATGAGCGAAAATCATATACGCCAACAGATCCCAATATTTAAAATGTTTGTACGGTAGTCCGCTGTTAATATCGTTATTTATAATTATCCCAAGAAGGTTAACCGGACAGCAGTGTTCAAATATGAATTTACTTATGAAGAACAGACTGGGTCTTATACAAATTCATCTTGCTGTATTCCTGTTTGGCTTTGCCGGCCTGTTTGGAAAATTCATCCATATTCATCCGGCTGCCATTACCTTTGGTAGAACGTTCTTCGCCGGAATCACGCTTCTCATTGGTTTGATCCTGACCAGGACAACTCTCTCAATTCAGTCGCGCCGGGACTTTTTTACACTATTACTTTCAGGTGCTGTTTTAGTCGTTCATTGGTTTACTTTCTTTCAATCTATTCAGGTGTCATCCGTGGCTATCGGGCTCTTATCCTTCTCCACATTTCCTCTCTTTGTTACCTTTATGGAGCCTTATTTCTTCGGTGAGAAATTAAAAAGATTCGATGTGGTCATCGCAGTGATAGTGGTAATCGGACTGTCCTTGGTTATCCCCGCCTTCGATCTTTCCAACCACGTGACACAAGGGGTGTTTTGGGGAATCCTTTCCGGCCTTACTTTCGCCTTTCTCTCGCTGCTTAACCGCATGCATGTCAGCCGGCTCCAACCGCTGGCCGTTGCTTTTTACCAACACGCCTTTGCCACGCTTTTCAATTTGCCAGCGGTTATCCTTACGGGTGTGTCTCCCTCAGGACAAGACATCCAGCTGCTGTTGGTTCTTGGGGTGATTTGCACAGCTTTGGCCCAATTGCTCTTTATAGGAAGTCTGAGGCATATTAAAGCCCAATTGGCGAGCGTAACCGCGGGTTTGGAGCCCGTGTATGGCATCATCTTTGCTTTTTTGCTGTTAAATGAAGTGCCGGCGTTGAGAACCTTCATTGGCGGCTTGATGATCCTGGGCGCTGTTTTCGCGGCAATGGTCATGCATATGAGAGCGGGGCAACAGGGATAGCCTGCGGGACTGAAAACATTGACGATTTGCTTGCTGATCTCACGCAGGCAATGAATGCAAACAGGAATCGAACTTTATTGGAACGAACGGCTCAATCGTTAGGAGCTTCATTTGCTGCACATCTTTGTAGATGCCGATGCGTGCCCCGTCAAACCGGAGGTGTACCGCGTCGCAAGCCGGTATGGCCTGGATGTCACTTTGGTGGCCAACTCCTGGATGCGGATTCCGAATGAACAACGGATTGTGCTCGAAGTTGTAAAGGACGGGTTTGATGCGGCCGATGATTGGATTGTCGAACACGTGCAGCCTCATGATATCGTGATTACCGCGGACATTCTGCTGGCGAGCCGCTGCCTGAAGCAAGGCGCTCGCG
>JAPLJE010000175.1 GCA_026388755.1 Deltaproteobacteria bacterium
GCTCCTTCCGCCGGGAACCGCCAAGCTTCAGCGCATTCACGGGGCCTATATTTCCGAAGAAGAGCTGACCCGGATTATCGAGTTCTTAAAAGAACAGAAACCGCCTGAATATAATACCACGATCACGGAGGCGACTGTCGAGGACGAAAACGGAACTTCCGTCGAAGATCACGATGACCGTTACGACGACGCGGTCGCACTGGTGACCAAAACCCGCCAGGCTTCCATTTCGATGGTTCAGCGCCACCTGCGCATCGGCTATAACCGGGCGGCCCGCATCATCGAGACCATGGAAAAGGAAGGGGTCATCGGCCCGTCCGATGGCGTCAAGGCCCGCGAAGTCCTTGCGCGCGGATATGATGACATGTCTTGAGGAATAAAATGCAACCGGACATCCAACTGATCAATCAAATCAATTGGCAGATCACAGGGCAGACCAAGGGGTTTTTGGACCCTGATGAAGGCATGAGACTTTTTGACACAGCGCTGAAAGCCTCACGGCTTGGCCCCTGTCTCGAAATCGGCAGTTATTGCGGCAAGTCGGCCATTTATCTGGGAACTGCCTGCAAAGCCGGCAACACGATCCTGTTTTCCGTGGATCATCACCAGGGATCCGAAGAGCAGCAGCCCGGTGAATAATACTTCGACCCGGAGCTTTTTGATCAGCGTGCCTATCAGATGGATACCTTTCCCCTGTTTCGAAAGACCCTTGACCTGGCAGGGCTGGAGGACGCGGTTGTGCCAATGGTCTGTCGATCTGAAATCGCGGCCCGTGCCTGGAAAACACCGCTGGGACTGGTCTTTATTGACGGCGGCCATGCATTTGAAACCGCCTTGACGGATTACCGCAGTTGGGCTGCGCACATTGTTCCACAAGGGTATCTGCTGATTCATGATATTTTTCAGGACCCCAAGGACGGGGGACAGGCTCCCTATCAAGTTTACCAGATTGCAAAGGCATCCGGCCTGTTTCAGGAGCTTCCGATGACAAAAACCTTGGGCGTGCTGCAGCGCATCAAATAGCCGGCTTGAAAACCGTAACATTGCATCAACGCAGGGAACCCTTATGGATCATCTCAAATCAGCACTTCAGTTCCTGACCCTGTTGCCGCTTGGCAAATCCGAAACATTTGACACGCGTGGCATGACCCCCTATTTCCCCCTTGCTGGAATGATTGTCGGGGTTCTAGTTTCCATTTTTGATAAAATCGCCCTGTTTTTCTGGCCGCTTCCGGCCGTGGCAGCCATGGATGTGGTGTTTCTGGCAATTCTCACGGGGGCATTTCATCTGGATGGCCTGGGAGATGCGGCCGACGGACTGCTGGGACACCGGCCCCGGGAAAAGGCCCTTGAAATCATGAAAGACAGCCGCATCGGCGCCATGGGACTCATGGCTGTTTTCTGCTGCCTGTTCATCAAGTGGGCGGGCATCCAGAGCCTGGATATCCATCAGCGAACCCTGATCCTTATCCTGATTCCGGCCTATTCCCGTTCCGGAATGCTGTTTGGCATGCGATTTCTGCATTACGGCAGATCCGGCGGTACCGGCCTGGCTTTTTTCCAGAACGCACTTGAACCCATGGACTTCAAATGGATGATACTGCCGGCTGTGTTTTCGATTTTTCTGGGCTGGCGGGGACTCTGGCTGAACATGGTGTTTGCCCTGACCCTTGCCGCGATTCTCGGATACTATCGAAACCGCATGGGCTGTATTACCGGGGATATGCTGGGCGCGATGACGGAAGTGATGGAATCCGCCCTGTTTCTCCTGATGGCGGCGGGATGGCTTTTTTGACAAATCCGCCTCCTGCCGGCATTTACATTCATATTCCCTTCTGCGCCCAAAAATGCCTGTATTGCGATTTTTATTCCATTACGGATCTCTGCCTGCAAGATGCGTTTATCGAGGGGCTTTTCCGTGAAATAGCCGCCACAAAAAACCAGTTGACTTTCGACTCCCTGTATATCGGCGGCGGCACACCATCGCTTCTGCCCCATAATCAAATCGGCCGGATCATCGACCGGATATCTGCGCAGTTTAACCTCGAGGCATCGGCCGAGATAACGCTTGAGGTCAATCCCGGAACCGTTACCCTCGAATCATTGAAAGCCTATCGGGAAAGGGGCGTCACACGGCTCAATATAGGCGTTCAGTCGTTTCAGAACACTCACCTTCAGTGGCTGGGGCGGATGCATCCGGCGGATGCGGCAAAAGACGCCATATTATGGGCCAGAGCAGCAGGCTTTGATCAAATCGGCATGGATCTGATTTACGGCCTTCCCGGACAAAGTCGCCAGGCGTGGCTGGCCGATTTGCACCAGGCGCTCTCCTTTGATCCGGAGCACCTGTCCTGTTACATGTTGACCTGTGAGCCCGACACACCGCTGGACCGCATGCGACGGCATCAGGAATTCAAGCCCATGGCGGATGGGGATGTCTGTGATCTGTTTGAGACCACGGTCATGGAATTGTCCGGGCAGGGCTACCCGTTGTATGAAATCTCCAATTTTGCCCGAAAGGGCAGCAATTCTCCCGATGTCAACCGGTCCCGCCACAATCAGAAATACTGGACCGATGCCCCTTATCTGGGTTTTGGCCCGGCTGCCCATTCCTATCTGAACCCGGTTCGATATCGCAATCACAGGGATATCGCCGCATATTTGGCGGATTTGTACAGCGGAACGCTGCCCATAGCGGAAAAAGAAACGTTAAGCCTGGAACAGCAGCTGATGGAGACTGTTTTTCTGGGGCTTCGAACCCTGGAAGGAATTTCGATTCAGCGGTTTGAAGAAAAATCAGGCAGGCCATTCAATGTTCTTTTTCAGGATATTTTAACAGACCCGGAACTAAAGAAACTGATCACACTGACACCAGAGCACTGTTCCTTGACCTTTCAGGGAATGATGGTCCTGGATTCCATCGCAGGCATGTTCGTGGACAGAATATGAGGATTGATTATCTACAGTGGCTATGATAAGCAAATCAGAATAATGGCATACGATACCTTTAAAAACATTACGATCCAGCAACTCGAATCCCTCGTTCATCTGGTAGCGGAAAGAAATTTCAGCCGGGCCGCCAGAAAAATGGTGTTGACACAGCCTTCTCTCAGCAAACACATCAAAAACCTTGAGGAGGCGGCCGGCACAAGGCTTGTCAATCGAGAGGGGTCCGGAATTTCGCTCACACCCGAAGGCAAGCTCCTGTTTGAATTTGCCCGAAAAGTCCTCTATCTGCGGGAAGACGTCAAGGAAAGAATGGTCAGGCTTCAGGACAAGTCTTCCGGCAGCATTCGCATCAGCGCCAGCACCCTGCCGGCCACCTATATTCTGCCATACATATTGAGCCAGTTCCAGAAATCATACCCTCAGATTCAGACTTTCGTTCAGTCCGCCAACAGCGAAGACGCCATTGACATGGTTCTGCACCAGCAGTCGGAAATGGGGTTTATCGGGAAAAACCCCCACAGCAAAAAGCTGCACAGCGAACCCTTGTGGCAGGACAGGCTGATACTGGCGGTTCCTGCGGGTCATCACTGGACCGGAGCCGCAGCGGTTTCCGTTAAAGACCTTTTGGAAGCACCTTTCGTGATGCGGGAAAAAGGCTCCGCCACGCGCGAAATCCTCGGAGAATTCCTCTCGGAACATGCCGGAATAGACCTGAATCAGCTGAACATCGTTGCGGAAATGGGGAGTTCGGAGGCTGTAAAGGAAGCGGTTATCGCAGGTCTGGGCATATCGGTGCTTTCGCTTCACGCCGTCAAACGGGAGCTTGGCCAGGGAATTATCGTTGAAATTCCGATTCAGGACTGGCGAATCGTGCGCCAGGTATATCTCATTTACCGGCATCAGTTGGGAATCATGAGACACCATCAGTTATTTCTGGATTATGTCAGGGAAAGCAAGGCTTCGGCTCTGGACAGCAGACTTGATGGTCCGCCTGAATGACCGGAAGGCCTCTAAACATCGGATTCCCTAAAAGTGAAATGGGGTGTTTGGGGGGAAAGAAGATACTGCCGTAGAAAAAACGAGAGAGGGCACAACTCAATCAAGAACCGCCCCCAGCAATGGGTATTGCCGAGGACGGGGTCCAGGTAAAAAAATCAAGTAACTCGGATCTTGTACACCTCATTGGATTCGGGGTCGATGATATGGACACCACAAGCCACACAGGGGTCAAAGGAATGAACGGTTCTTAACACTTCAATCGGTCGTTTGGGATCGGCGATCGGCGTGCCAATCAGGGCTTCTTCAACCGGTCCGCGGAAGCCTTTTTCGCACCTGGGACCAAAGTTCCAGGTTGAAGGCACGACGTACTGGTAGTTTTTGATCTTTTTGTTTTCAATCTGAATCCAGTGACCCAGGGAGCCTCTGGGGACGTCATTCAGGCCAAATCCCATGCCTTTGTCCGGCATGGTCCAGGACTGATAGGTCTTGGTGTCACCGTTTTTCACGTTTTCAATCAGCTCGCCAAGCCAACCTTCCATGGCATCGCCGATGGCCACGGTTTCAAGGCCTCTGGCTGCGGTTCTGCCCAAGGTGGAGAAAAGGGCCGTCACCGGAATATCCAGTTTTTTCAGAGTGCCATCGACCAGTGCTTTGATGCCGGCATGACCTTTGGCATAGGCCACCAGTACCCTGGCCAGGGGACCGACTTCACAGGATGCGCCCTCATAACGCGGGGCCTTGAACCAGGAATATTTGCCGCCGGGTTGATATTCGCCATGCTTGGGTTTTGTTTCGCCTTCAAACGGATGCCTGGCCTTGCCGTCTTCATACCAGGCATGCTTCACGTGCTCGGTGACCTTTTCCTGCTGGGCCATGGCAACACCGGTCAGATCCTGTTTCAGGATGACGCCTCTTGGCATGAAGAGGCTGTCCGGCTCTTTTTCCGTTGTGGGGAACTCTCCCCAAGCCAGGAAATTTTGGGTGCCGCCGATGGCTCCCCATTCCTTGTAAAAAGAAGCCACAGCCAGCAGATCCGGAATATAGACGTTTTTAATGAATTCCTGGGTTTCTTTCCAGATA
>JAPLJE010000464.1 GCA_026388755.1 Deltaproteobacteria bacterium
CCGCTACTGCCGAAATCTTAAAACGCTGCTTCCCTATCTGGATACCGATGATCTTTTGAAAAGAACAGGGGGTGGCTAAAATGAATGGTTTCGAGTTATTCCCCTTGAGATCAGTTTTACACGAATATTGGGCTTTGGAATCTATCACATTTATATTTGGCCTTTGTATCGGCAGTTTCTTGAATGTGTGCATCTTTAGAATCCCGGCATCGAAATCCATCGTATCGCCGGGGTCCTCCTGCATGGCCTGCAATAAGCCGATCCGTTTTTATGATAACATTCCCGTGATCAGCTACCTTCTTCTTCGTGGGCGCTGCAGGAACTGCAAAACTCCTTTTTCCCTCCGGTATCCCCTGATCGAACTGCTGAGCGGATTATTTGCGCTCGGCTCATTCCTGCGATGGGGAATGAGCCTGGAAACACTGATTTATTACGGATTCATCGCCGTCCTGGTAGTAATCACCTTTATCGATATCGACCATTATATTATTCCGGATGTCATTTCCCTTCCCGGCATTCCCGTCGGCGTCATCGCCAGTTTTTTTTTGACGGAAATTACGTTTAAGGCATCCCTGCTGGGGCTGCTGCTTGGCGGTGGAATCCTGTATACCGTGGCATGGATCTATGAATATCTTGCGCACAAAGAAGGCATGGGCGGCGGCGATATCAAGCTGCTGGCCATGATCGGCGCTTTTGTCGGCTGGAAAGGAGTTCTCGTGACACTATTTACCGGCTCCATCGTAGGAACACTGGCAGGCGGCGCCGTCATACTCTATACCCGATCCTCCCTGAAACTGAAGATTCCGTTCGGACCCTTTCTGGCAATCGGCGCAATGGTTCACATTTTCTTCGGGGAAGACCTGATTTACTGGTACTGGAACGGTCTGCAGTAACACAGGAGACTGATTCTGGACCGGCTATGATCTTTGGGGTCATGCTGAAAAATGCAGGTTTAAATGAGAATTGCAGTGCTTTCGGACATTCATGGGAATCTGGATGCCTTCCAGGAAGTCCTTCAGGATATGGACCGTTTCCGGGTGGATCAGGTGATCTGTCTGGGAGACATGATCGGCTACGGGCCAGAGCCCGAGGAAACCATCCGGCTGATTCAGGAGCGCACCATTCCCTGCGTGATGGGAAATCATGAAATGGCTGTGGTAAAGCCTCAGCTTCAGGCTTGGTTCAACCCGCAAGCACGGGAATCGATTCAAAAGACCCAGACCCTGCTGTCTGCCAAAACGCTTTTGTACATTCACGGCCTGCCAAACTCGAGAATTACCGATGAGTTTCGGTTTGTTCACGGATGTCCGCCAAACTCCCCTTTCATCTATCTGTATCAGTTGCCCGAAATCCGCCTGATGGAAATCCTTCAAAAAAGCGCCGAATGGATCATTTTTGTCGGACATACCCATAATCTGAAACTGATTCGCTTTGACGGCCAATCCATTATACAGACACCCCTGCGTCAGGGAATCTCCGTCCTGAGTGATCAGGACCGTTATATCGTCAACGCCGGCAGCGTGGGACAGCCCAGGGACGGTAACAATACCGCGAAATATGTCATTGTGGACACACAGGCGAATTCCCTTGAAGTCCGTTTCGTGCCCTATGACATTGCCGCGGTGTGTCGAAAAATTATGGAGGCAGGTTTTCCGAAATCACACGCTGAAAGATTGTGGTGAAAGGGTTCAGGGAAGAGGCTGCAACCTGACGCTGGTGCCATTTATGGATTAAACGATTCAAAACACCTGCCGGCCCGGTCGATATCTTCCGGGCTGAAAACAAAGAGGCACCTGGCATCGGGACCGGGGACCGAACCGTAAATGGTGTTGATGTTGATCCCCTCCTCGCCAAGCTTTGATGCTATTTCAGCCAGGTCTCCCGACTGGCTGTCCAGATACAAGGCAATTACCGGTGTGATCTCAAAAATATAGTCGTTTTGTGCCAGTATCTCGGCCGCCTTCTCGGTCTGATCCACCAGCAGGCGAACCAAGGCGAATTCATTGGAGTCGCGCAGCATGGATTCGTAGCTGGCAGTGGACGCAATCCGTTTCAGTGACTTGCCCCTGGCGTTATAAAGCGCCTTCACATAAGCGGAAGCATCCTGGATCGTCATGGCTTCAATATAGATATTCTCCTTTTTCAGCAGCGAGGTCAACCGGCCGAGTTCGCCGGGGATGTTTTTCAGAAAAAATGAAAATTCTTTTCTTTTCATGTGCTAATCCTCCGGACGCTTTTCTTTTCATGGGTTTGACATTTTTTAGGAAGAGATACGCTTATCCTGCTTTTCAACCAGCTCATTCCATTTCCGATCGACCCTTTTCTGTGTGTCCTCGATCATCTCATCCGTCATTAGTCCGAATCTCCCCTGTGATTTTAAATACGTTTTTACGGGGACTTTTCTTTCAGGAAAGACATTTATGGTGTATTCCCAATCTTCTTCAAAGCGCTCATTATCCTTGGAAAAGCGCCATTTTCTCACTTCATAAATGGGAAATACATTGGCCTGGGTCGCCATGCGCATGACCTGAATTGTGTTGGCGGGGTCGATGCGCCACCCTGGCGGACAGGCGGACAAAAGGTGTATGAACTTCATGCCGGTAATCTGCCGCGCCTTTTGGAATTTCCGGAACAGATCATCCGGATAGGCTGCCGATGCGGTGGCCATATATGAGATGTGATGGGCCAGCATGATCTGCTCGATATCTTTCTTGGATTCTTCCTTGAGGGACCCTGCTGGCGTGGTTGTCGTCCATGCGCCCAAGGGGGTTGCACTGGAGCGCTGAATACCGGTGTTCATGTAAGCCTCGTTGTCATAGCAGACAAAAAGGATGTTTTCATTGCGTTCCGCGGCTCCGGAAAGGGCCTGCATGCCGATATCGAACGTGCCGCCGTCCCCTGCCCATACCATGACCACCACATCTTTTTCCCCACGGACATCCAGGGCCGCTGCAGCGCCTGAAGCAACAACCGCTGAGGTTTCAAATGGACAATGAATAATCGGAACCTTGAGGCTTGAATACGGATACCCCCCGACAAACACAGCGAAACAACAGGCCGGAATCACGACAACCGTTCGTTCCCCCAGGGCTTTTAAAGCGATCTTCATGGATATGGGTGCCGCGCAGCCTTGACACGATGTCATTCCCGGCTGCATCAGTTCCTCTTCGACCAAAACTTGCCGGGGAATATCAATCTTTTTTTGCATATTAAACCTCTATTATTGTTTCAAGCCCCAGAACAAGGGCGCATCGGATGGTTTGTCATGGGTAAGCACATGGCCGAGAATTTCTTCCACATCCTCTGGGGTGACATCGCGTCCGCCCAGGCCGGCAATCACGGAAAAAACTGGAGGCCGATGGTCCAAGGCATATAGCGCGGACCGGATCTCGCTGGCGAACACCCCCCCCAAGCCAGGGGACAGATTGCGATCAATGACCGCAACTTTCTTTGCTTTTCCCAGAACCTCCCGCCAGCAGTCGATGGGAACGGGCCTGAACAAGCGCAGCTTCATCAGGCCGACGCGTTCACCCCCGTCCCGCAATGTATCGATAGCAATGCGGGATACCGAGGTAATCGCGCCCGCGGTCACCAGTATAACTTCCGCGTCTTCCGTTCGATAGGTTTCGACCAGATCATATTCCCGGCCGAAAATACGATGAAATTCCCGGCAAACTTCCGGATAGTACAGCAATGCCTCTTGCGAGGCTTGCTGCAGGGTATACCGGTGTTCATAAAAATAATCTGTGGCGAAAAAGCCTCCGAACATCCTGGGATCATCAAAATTCAGGCTTACCGGCGGTACATACGGCGGAATGAACCAATCCACGAGATCTTCATCGGGAATATCGACAATTTCTGTGGTATGGCTCAGAAAAAAAGCATCATAAGCAATCATCACCGGGAGCATCACCTTCTCCGCCAGTTTGTAAGCCATAAGAACACCATCCAGAAGTTCCTGGCTGGATTCGCAGTATATCTGAATCCAGCCCGTGTCCCGCTGCGCCAGGGAGTCGGTCTGTTCGGCCCAGATGTTCCATACGCCGCTGACGGCCCGGTTGACATTGGCCATGACAATGGGCAAACGGGCACCCGCGGTCCAGTGCAGTACCTCATGCATCAAGAGCAGGCCGTTGCCGCTGGTTGCCGTAAAAGTGCGAACCCCGGTGGTGGCGGCACCGATCAGGGCAGCCATTGCCGAGTGCTCGCTTTCAACCTTGATAAAGCGCGCATCCAGGTCTCCGCTGGCGCACATTTCGGACAATTCTTCAACGATCGTTGTCTGCGGGGTGATCGGATAGGCCGATATGACGCCCACCTTGCTCAGCTTTACGCCATAAGAAACCGCATGATTTCCTTTGATTGCCTTTTTCAATACTACCTCCTTCAATCTTCTGCTATCAGCCAGCTCCAGTCTTCTTCAATCAGCTTTCAGATACCATGGTGATGGCATGACGCGGGCATTCCGTAAAACAGATGCCGCATCCTTTACAATAGTCATAATCGATGGCGTATCCGAATGATTCGCGGGTTTGATCCAGAATCGACACATCCGGGCAGAAAATCAAGCAATTGTCGCATTCCGTACAGCGGCCGCAGTGCATACAGCGCTCGGTTTCATGAATTGCTGCCTCTTCGGAAAGGGTTGTGTGATAAGGCTCAAAGGAATCTTTGCGAAGTTCGGCAGGTTGAATCGTTTTTTTGCACCCTGGCGATTTTATGAAATAATCATAAACAATTTTTGTTGAATCCACCACTTTCTGATCATTCCGGTTTACGAGATTCACCGGGGCCCATTTCACGTAACTGGAAAAACTGAGGGCATCGCCGCTGCCGATGCGGATCTGATTCAGGACATCGGAAAACAAAACCCCTCTTCGGTCACAGTCCATGGCGATGGCAGCTCTCTTGCCTGCAGCAACAGCATGGACAACCGTATGCGGGATATCGATCATATCGCCGCCTGCAAATACCTTCGCCCCCTGAGGAGGATAGGAAACGGATAAATCCTCGCCGGTGGCAATGAAGGAGTTGGTTGAAGGGATGAGCCTGCCCAGATAATCGAAATCCGGTTTTTCCCCGATGGCTATCAGGATTGTATCCGCCGGCATGTCAAATGTTACGCCTTCCTTGCGGATGGGCCGGCAGCGTCCGCTCTCGTCGGCAGGACCCAGTTCCATTTCACAGCACACGAGCTTTCCAATCGTTGCGTCCGCATTAAGCGCGATATCCTCGGGAGTTGCCAGAAAACGGAAATTGACGCCTTCTTCCTCAGCTTCTTTGACTTCTTCCGGATGGGCCGGCATTTCCGTCATGGATCTTCGGTAAATGACAGTGGCATGGCATCCCAAGCGAATGGCTGTTCGCGCTGCGTCAATGGCGGTATTGCCGCCGCCGATCACCACCACACGCTTGCCAAGCACGACCTTTTCACCCCGGGCCACCTGTTTTAAAAAAGTCAGGCCACTCATAATCTGGCAGCAGGAGATGTTTTTTTCCATCAGTTCCGTGGGAATGCTCCGGTGTGCGCCGGTGGCCAGAAACACATAATCGTAGGATGTGGTGAGGGCCTCCAGAGGGATGTCTTTGCCGATTTCCGTATCAGGCCGCAGTTCAATGCCCATATTGGAAAGCCCTTCAAATTCGGCTGCAACGACCTGTCTGGGGAGACGGTAACCGGGAATACCCAGCCGTAAAATGCCGCCCAGCAACTTTTCTTTGTCAAAAATCGTCACTTCGAATCCGAGGAGTCTCGCAAAATAAGCCACAGACATGCCCGATGGACCGGATCCGACAACAGCAAGACGCCCTATTTTATGAGACTGGCCGTTGGTATCGGGCAGCTCAGGATGGGGGGTTGCAGGAGTGAATTGATCTCCGATAAACCGTTCCAGTTCCTTGATAGAAATGCAATCATCCAGAACGGCGCGATTGCAGGCATCCTCGCAGAATTTGAAACAAACCCTGCCCAGGATCGCCGGAAACGGCTCTTCCCGCTTGAGATGCCAATAGGCTTTTTCAAAATCCTTGTTGTTGAGCAACTTGATCCAGCCTTCGATATCATTGCCTGCCGGGCAGGCATTCTGGCACGCTGGAATCTTATCTTCATAGATTGGCTTGATGAAACGCCAGCTTCCGGTTTTATTGTAGAGCATGTTCCCCAGGGAAACATGCATCGGGGTGATGTCGCGATAAGACTTGAATTCGTGTTTTATCGCCATCTCACTGCGCTTTTTCGCCGCCATAAACTCATTTCCTTTCTTCTGGCTGATCCTTGCGGAAACAAAGGGCTCATTTTCTAAATACCATCAAACTTGCACCACCTGATCATATGCTGCTTGAGCCGCCTGCTGGTTCTGTGCTTTTTTAACCGGCACATATTCTTCAATGGCTTGGAGGACTGCATGAATTCCGACCAGACCCGTGGCTTTTGAAAAGGCGCCCAATATCGCCGTGTTGACAATGGGGTTGGCGGCGGAACCGAGCCGATACAAAACAGCGATGGCAGCCGCATCGATCACGAAAAGCCGGTAATCGTCGCCAAAATATTTCTTGTAAAAATCCGGTGCACGGGAAGAGTTGATCACAATGCTGCCGTTTTTTTTCAACCCATCGATCACATTCACGTTTTCAATCATGGAAGCATCCAGCACCACCACATGATCCGGGTGGTAAATTTGACTCCGCAGGTTGATGTGCTGGTCGTCGATGCGGCAGAAAGCCGTAACAGGCGCCCCCCGGCGCTCCACGCCAAAAGCCGGAAATGCTTGAACGAATTTTCCTTCAATAAAAAAGGCGTGCGCAAGAACCTCAGACCCAATGACAGACCCCTGACCGCCTCTTCCGTGGAAACGAATCTCCTGCATGCATTCCTCCATGATATGTACGATATCGAATAACGGTTCGTAGTTGGTACTTGAGTGGCAGAACTATCAGAAGATGTCAAGAGCGCGAAACAGCCAATCCGTCGTATGGCATCTGTGATCTTCTGGTCTTCACTTATCAGGGCAGGTTCTCTTTTCGCAACATATTTCTCATACTATGAGATGTGGCTGATTTTTATTGGCCCGATGTCCAGCTCCGGAAACTTCATCCTAACTCCCTTCGCCAAAGATGATCGCCGGCGCCCAAAAGAAGGGATGCGTGTACATATCGCCTTCTTCGCCGTGGATGAGGCGCAGCTTGGCGGATTGCAGCGCTTCCGATCGGCTCCCCCCATTTTTGAGATTTCGATAGAAACCGGTGGTCACCATTGTCGCCGACCGGGATTCAACGGACCAGAGGTTAACCACTGCCGCCGAAGCACCCGCATACATGAAGGCCCTTGTCAGCCCCACAATGCCTTCACTCCTGAGAACCTTTCCCATACCCGTATTACATGCGGAAAGCGTCACAAGATCAGCATTCAGCGTAAACTGGAAGACATCCGCCATGGTAAGGAAACCGTCCTGATGCGTTTCAGGGTCCGGATTGGATAAAACCAGAGCAGGCTGCCGGATCTGGTCAACTTCATCCGGAAGAATGCCGTGACATGAAAAAACGAGATAACGATAATCGCTCAGTTTGTTTTCATTATTCAGGCGAAATACATTACTCCTGGAAGCGGCATTTCTCAACTGAAGGGGCGAACTCTGATCAGGCGCTTCCATAATTGCCTTGACTTTCCTGGCCTCGTCTTCCGTCTCGGGAAGCTCGAGAAAATGGCCGCCCATAAGATCCAGATAGGCTCGTGCCCGCATGCTGGGTTCTTCAGAAGATTCTCCGGAAGGCGGGAGATTGCCGGGCGACTCTTGTGAACGATCCATCATAGGTGTGATTTCCTTCATGTCTGAATAGACCGGGTTTGCAAATGCCAGAAGCGGATAAATGGCCTTATCCTTTCTTCGTGACATGGCCTCGCGCAACGACTTCAAAAGGGATGCCGAGGAGAGGTAGGCAACTGAATTTTCCTCAATAAGATAAGAAAATCCTTTCTGGTTTGATGGATTCGTCAATACCAATGCTTCAAAAGAAAGAAAGTAAAGGGAGCCACTGGGAACAATGTATAGTGTTTTGGCTTTTGACATCATGTTCCGCACATTCTGGGGAAGAACTGTCTCGGCAAGCTCACGGCCGCTTTCCCGGAGTGTCCCCATAGAATCATGCACAATTTTTGTGATGAAATAATCGGGCTGTTTTCTCTGTATCGCTTCCAGGACCTCCAGCATCCGTGCTCGAAATTGTTTGACCTTCTCATCCAAGACTTCCTCGCCCATCTCAATCCTGTGGAATGCGAAGCTGTCTTGTCCGATCGCCCACAAACAAGTAAATTTTTCCATAACGCCATAGACCAGAATCAGTTCACCGGGGTTCAAAACGTTCTTCTGGAGTTCCGAAAGGGTGGCCGGCTGAGGGTACCTGATAGCGTAGTAATCGGGGAAGGATGTTTTGATCTCCTCCTTGAGGGCGCGCTGAGCCTCCTTCACCTGACGGATGTTTTCTTCCAGCGACCGCACCTGGTCCAATTTATGCGGGTAAGCTGGGATTGAGCGCTCGTAAGAGAGAGATGTCCGCAGTTCGTCCAGATTTTCATCCAGTTCTGCCTCCCTTTCCGTAATCCGCTCCGGAAGTCCGGCGAAGTGTTTCGCGCCGCTGTTTCCCACTTCCTCAAGAATCATTCTGCCTTGTTTGCGTTCAAATATCTCCAGGGACTTGCAATCGTAACCCTCCGATGGATGTTTCTGGTGCTGTTTTTCCAGAAGTTCAATGAGTTCGTCATAAATCCGCAGCTTGCTCGACATGTACTGTGTTCTTGTTTCTCCCTCGCTCAACCCTGCCCGGATGCTCTCTATCGTATTCAATGCTTGTTCATAGTGGGCAATGGCCTCATCAGGCCTGTTCATCCGAGCCGTTATCTTTCCCAGTCCCCATTGGCTCCTCTGAAAATACTCGAGGGCACCTAAATCTTCTGAAATCTTCAGGCTTTCTTCAAATGCTTCAAGTGACTCTGGGTTTTGGCCAAGTTTGAGACAGGTGAATCCGACATAATTGATAGCATTCGCCTGCCCCTTAAGGTATCCAATCTCTTGGCAGATCGAACTCGCCTGCTTGAATTGCTCCAATGCCTCAACATTTCGGCCAAGTGCATCGAAATCACGTCCCAGGTAGATAAGATCAAGAGCTTCCTGTCTGCGCCAGTTTACCTCTCTGAATATTGTCAGCGCCTGTTTGTGGAACTTCATAGCTTCTTCGTATTGACGGAGTAACAGGTATGCGACACCTATTTCGCTAAGATCAAAAGCTTCTAATCTGCGATTTGCAGTCTGCCGGTGATTCTCGAGTGCCTTCTCAAGATATACCAGTGCCTTCCGGGGTTGTCCAATTAGATTATGAACAAGTCCGATATTGTTCAGAACATTCCCCGTCCCATTAGGATCATGGAGTGCTCTTTTGATCGTCAACGCTTGTTCGAGATATTCCAATGCCGCCACGTACTGCGCGCGATCCAAAGAGATCCTGCCTGTGATGCTTAAAGCATCTGATTCTCCCTTGCGGTATCCTGCGCTTCTACTTAGCGTCAGTGCCTGTTCAGAGCTCTGCAGTGCCTTCGATAATTGTCCTAGATCTCGATACGTCGAAGCCATACCATTCAGGGAGTCAATTATGCCTTTTTTGTTATCCATTTTCTGAGCCCGTTTCAGAGCCTTTTGA
>JAPLJE010000317.1 GCA_026388755.1 Deltaproteobacteria bacterium
GCCAACTGGGATAAAACCATCGATATTGCCGCGTTGGAGACGCTGCCGCCGGATGGCAGGCTTTCAGTTGTCCTGGGGTGGGGAATTCCCCTGGCAATTGTCCTGATGATGGCCATCGGGTTTTTCGTTGGCGGCGCGCATGTGGGAACCAATATGATCACCGGATGGATACTGACAACCGGTATTCTGGCAGGTATTGGTGCTGCCGCTGCCCTGGCCCATCCCCTGACGATCCTCTCCTCAATGCTGGCGGCTCCCATAACCACGCTTCATCCGCTGATTGCAGCGGGCTGGGTTTCGGGTTTGGTTGAGGCCTTTTCGCGAAAACCCAGAGTCCGGGACATTGAGGCTCTGCCGCAGGATATTCTGTCTGTAAAAGGGTTCTGGAGGAACAAGGTGACGCGGATTCTTCTGGTGGTGGTGTTTACCAATATCGGAGCCTCAATCGGAACATTTGTGGCAGTGCCGCTGATGTTGAGAATGATTCACTGACGGATGATAAATGCCGATGAATGTAATTTAAAATATGATGTTTAAATATTTTCAAGATAAAACCAGAAAAAAACAATTGAATTCAAACCTGAAATATGATCAAATCAACCATGGTGGGTGTTTCTTGTAAATCTTTGTCATTCTCATCAGACGGTTTTCGGTTATCTGGGACCCTCCATTTGCCTGGAAATCATCAACCACCGCTTGTAGTAGGTTCGCACGGCCTGTTAAGCAGTGGCAGTTCACCCAAACAGATTGATATGGCCAGGCAATGCTGCGCAAACGGCATGGCTTATTTTCGATTCGATCATCGTGGCTGTGGCCAAAGTGAGGGCAGTAAGGCCGATGCTGCTGATTTTTACGGCCGTTGCCGGGACCTGTTCAGTGCGATTGACTTTTTGCGCACTCTGGTTGGTCTTCACTCCGGAATCGGGTTGTTCGGCAGCAGCCTGGGAGGGGCGGTTTGTCTTTCGGTAGCAGCCACAATACGCGTCCATGCACTGGTTACCGTTGCCGCACCCCTTGACAGCAGTTCTTTGATTGATTCGGCTCAGGGCGTTGTTCCAGCCGGACTTTCGGCGGATCTGGCACTTTCTCCACGGTTTCGGTTCGATCTGTCCGGCAACCTGTCGGCCGTTCGCAATCTCTTGATCTTTCATGGGGAAAAGGATTCGGTTGTACCGGTATCCCATGCCCGGAAATTGTTCGAAAGAGCAGGTCATCCCAAAAAACTGGTAATTCAGGAAAATGGAGACCATGTCATGAGCCTTCCCCTTCATCAGAAATCTTTCATGCAAGAATCCCTTTTGTGGTTTTCAACGATTCTGAAGACCGACTCGAAGACAGATTAGATCGCCCAGAGGAGTCATCATGCCTGAAGAACTTCCCAGACATTTTTTTACCAGAGCCTTTGTGAAAACCATCCTCCGCCGCTTGCTTGCACTGGCAACCCTGGTGGGGCTCTTTTATGGTCTGTCTGCGCTGGTATATGCCACCCGTGCCATATTCAAGGTCAAAATGAATTACGCCGTGGTTCTGGAACGTTTTGCCGGACAGCGTGAGGCCATCACGGATATCGGCTGGCATGTTCGCCTACCGTATTTTACCCGCATTGAACAGGAAGTCTCCCTGATGAACCAGACGCTGTTTCTGGGCGGAAGTCCGGAACCCATGAGAATCATTTCAAAGGAAAGCGTGGCACTCTGGACGTCGGCCGTACTAACCTACCGGATCCGGGATCTGAAAACCTGGGCCATAGAGAATCTGGATCCTTTGCACCTGCTCCAGGGAGATTATGATGGCATTGTCAAGGACATCCTTCAGGCCCATGAGGTCAACCAGCTCATCAGCAGCCGTGAAAAAATCAAGGATGATATTTTTGTCGCCTTGAAATCCAGACCGATCAATGAAGGCGGACCCACACTTGAAAAAAAATACGGTATTGAAGTGGTGAGCTTTGTCCTGAAGGAAACCCGCTTTGGCGATAAACTGGTTGAAGCCACGGAAGAAAAGAAACGCAGGGAACTGATTGCCGAAGCGGATAATTATTCGGCCGACCAGGAAGCCAGCCGGATTCGAAAGCTCTATGCTGCCTATCTGGAAAGCATTCAATCCCTGCAGCAGGCCCTTGGCAGGCCGGACGGATCCACGGACACGGCGCTTCTGCAGTTTCTGACCCAGCAGAAATGGGCCACGGCCTATGAAAAAAATGTTGAGGGCCAGAATACCATCGTGATTCAGAACACCCAGGATCCACCGGCAATTACGCTTCCCTCTGCGCAACCCCGTCGGAAACCCTCTGGAGAGCGGTAATGGCAAAAAGACTGACAAAAGAAGTCAGGTATATCAGTCTTCCTGAAAACCGGATTCAGGAAATCAGACGACTTGTGGCTTCCTGGCCGTATGAAACCAAGGCGTTCATGCGCTCGCGCCTGAATCAGTTCAGCCCGCCTTCGGACTGGCTCAATACCATTTTGGAAAGTTTTCTGTCTTTCTTTTTTACAGCCCCGGAAAAGCGTTTTGTGATTCTGAAAGATCCAAAGATTCTGACCGACTGGCAGCGTCGTTTTGAAATTTCCGGAAAAACCAACCCCCAGCAGGCCTGGAACAAGATTCTGGAAAAGGAAGTATCGGCCAAGGATTACATATATCTGCTGTCGCTTCTGGATAAGGACCTCAGTGACGTCCACGTTCCCGTGGAACTGACATCGCTGTTTGATAAAATCTACCGGGCCCACATTCGAAAAGAATATCTCTCTGACCCGTCCGTTCCCAAGGCACCCCTGATTCTTTTTATCGGCCCGAGTGGCAGCGGCAAGACATCTACCGTCCACCAGACCCTGGAACAGGTTATTTTTGTCAACGAGGTGCGGCCCGAGGTGGATCTGGAGCAGAAAAAAGAAGAAGCCCTTGCCGGAGAACCGTTCTGGAAAACCATCGACCAGGTGGACCCGACCCTGGCGGCGGAAATCGCCAGACGGAAAAAAGTGGCTTTTTATAAGTCGTTGGCCCGCGTGCCGGGAATCAGCCGCCTTCTGAAAAACCGGATCGGCAAAAATCTCTCCCAGCTTGAAGAGCAGGGGGTTCTGGTCGATTATACTATGATTACCCCGAACGATTACCAGACCGCTCTTGCCGGAGAGCCCGGCAATTATTTCAAGAAAGCGCTGGGTGATCCCCGAAGAACCACCATCCGACATGTCGAAGAGGCGCATAGCGCTTTTGGAAAAACCGATGGCAAGGACAGCGGCCCCGATCGTCAGCAGCGGACCCTGATCGATACCGCAAATGTCGTGATCGATGAAATCATCAATGGACGAAGAGACTGTCTGCTGATCGCAACGACCGATCAGCCCGAGCGGTTTGATCAGACGATTTACCGGCGTTTTGTGGAAAAAGGCAAGATACTGGATCTGTCGGATTTCTGGAAAAACCCGGAAAATCTGATGGAAGTCGTTCGCCTGGAGCTGATTCGAAATGATATCGTGGTTACCGATTCGCCGGATGACATCTGCCTGCATAACGCCCGGTGCGTTTCCCCGTCACAGGTGCAATCGGCCGTGGACAGGATCTATGCCATTTTTCAGGAAAGAACCCTTAAAATCACCCCGGCCTATGTTCGAAAGCTGGTTCATTCCATCATAGAAATTCAGGGTGGCTTTTTGTCAGCCTATCTGGAGGATTCGCTTCTGGTAAGAAAAGCCTTTGAGCTGGTCGCCAGAAACGCTTTCGGTGATTTGTTTGAAAAAGTTGTGGACCGGATGGATCGCCACGTGCACTGGGATGAATATGTGGGAAAAGTAAAAGACGTGTTTTCGGAAATGGCCAACAATTGCCTCTATTACAATGTCAGCGAAGAGAAAGGCGTGGTATTGAACGGCCCGCCTGGAAGCGGCAAAACCTTTCTCATCCGGGCCTGGCTCAGCGAGAACAGCGATATACATGATATCTCCACCAGCGCGTCCGCGCTTCAGGACCCGGTAAATCCATGGGAAGGCGCCATAGAGAACCTGGAAAAAGTCTATGACATCGCCAAAATGATTGCGCCTTCCCTGGTATTTTTTGATGAAGGGGATTCCCTGGCGCCCCGGCGCAGTACTTCCGGCGGTTCTCCTTCCGATAAACTGACCAATAAATTTCTGAATTTAATCGACGGCGAGATCCCTCTTAACCGGGTGTTTACGGTGCTGACCACCAACCGGCTCGATATCCTGGATCCGGCACTGATCCGCTCCAAGCGGCTGAAGGTGCAAGAAGTATCCGGCCATCTGCGGCTAAAGGATATTACGGACATCATTCGACAGACTTTAAGGGATGTTCCCCTGGCCCCGGATCTTTCGATAGAAGCCATTGTGGAATCCGCCAAAGGACTCTGCAACACCCCGGCGGATTATTCTGCTTTTGTTGAAAAAGCCCGTTCGCTTCGCAGCACGGAATATGAAGTCCTGCAGCGGATTCGCGATCTTGCCCAAGCTTCGAGTGCGATCCGTGATAAATTTGTGAAATTCAATTTTAAAACCCTGATGGGGATTCTTGAGGCCGTGGATGCGCCGCAGTCACTTCGGTCCGCCGTTTATGGAGATCCTGCAACGTTTTTATCCCGCTACGGCGACGTAATCGAGTTGCTTAAACCGGTTACAAGGATGGAAGGGTATCCGCTGATGTCTTCCCACTTGAATTCAGCGCGTCAGGAAATCTCTCACAGTCCGGTAAAAATCGGCAAGATGCAGCTCGATGATTTTCTGGAGGCCGAACTCAGCCAGGAACCCCAGGTGGGCTTTATTATCGGCGTGGGTGCAAACGATGTGTCCGGCGTTCTTCTTCCCATTGCCACCAGCCTGACTTACAGCCTGTCCGCCGAAAAAGTCCTCGTGACCGGGGCGGTATCATCCGGATCCGCGGCAACGGCTGAGCTTGACATGGCGGTTCAGATGACCCAGCAGTCGGCTCAGGAAGCCCTGACCATGGTGAAAAACTACCTTCAGGAACTGGATCCCAAGGTTAGCATTCCCAAGCTGCTGGGGGAATTTCTGGATCGGTATACCATCCATCATCAGCTTCTTTCCGCTTCCTACAATGTCGGCGGTCCTTCCGCGGGCTATGCGCTGGCGCTGAACACCCTTTCCGCATTGCTTCAGATTCCCATTTATCACGATTTCGGGATTACCGGGGCGCCCTGGACCAAGGGGGTTAAAAAAGGCGCGGTGGGCGGTTCCGTCATCATCGGCCGGCATCAGAAAAAAGCCGAAAAAGTCCTTCAGTATTTACGTAGGATGTATATGCCGCTTCAAAATTACAAAGATCTGGAAAATGAATTCCTGGTGAATTACTGGGAACAGGGAAAAGACATTCTGGGGATTTCCAATTTCGGTGAACTGGTTCCGGAAGTTGTCTGTCTGGGGCCGGGATATGAGGCAATGCTGAAGGAACTGATTGCCATGCGGATCGACTTTAAACTTAAAAAATCCAGGGGCAATTCCGCCTATGATATACATAAGGAAAATATCCTGAAAAACAAGAAAATCCTGAAAGATCAGCTTGAGACCCGGATTGTCAATCGGCTCGAAGCCATTCGGAAATACCTCAGAAATCCTGTCAGCGATCCCCATCAGTCGCTGGAGGAGATTTTTCTGGAACAGGGTAACCCCAGACTTATTGGTATTACGCCGATTCTGAATTTTCTGAGCAATCAGAAAAAGTGGATAGGACGCTGGTCCCTCAGGGGTCGAAAACTGGAATAAGACACAATCCGATCACCATCAGCAGAAGGAAAATGCCTGAAATCAAGTCGGGTATTTCTTCAGTAGTCGCGGCGATTTTTTCGCCGTCATTTTGTCAGCAGGGTGTGACAAGCCACTCAGCCTGGATGATGTGTTTCAGGCTCTCCGGAATTCCCGACGGGTTGCCTTTGACGGCAATCCATGAGGCTGGCATTCCCGGAGTCAGGAGTCCCATATCCGTGATTTCCAGAAGTCCAGCTCCGGTCTTTGTGGCGCATTGCACGACCTCCGGGATAGTATAGCCGGCTTCCAGAAGGAGTCTAAGTTCTTCCCTGACACTAATCCCATGATGGACCCCCAGGCTGCCGGCATCTGTTCCTATAGCAACCGGTACGCCCAGCTCCCTGGCCATTCGAAGCTGATCCATCTGATGGGAGAGGTTCCGCTTGGCAGTGTCGGCTTCACGGCTTGAAGGTGACAGATGGGAGGCATAAGCCCGCATGGTAAAGGCAGTCGGTACCCAGACGGTCTGCCTGTCCCGCATGCGCGCCAGGTTTTCGGCTCCCATGAAAAAACCATGCTCAATGGAATGGCATCCGGCCTCAACGGCAATTTGTACCGGAAGTCTGCCATTGGCATGAACCATAACCTTAAGATGCCGGCGCCCGGCTTCGTTAACGGCTTGGGTGAGTTCCTCCAGGGAAAACTGCGGCAGGGTTTCCTTTCCAAAGCAGAGCAGGCTGTTGACCCCCGAATTGACCACTTTGATGTGATCGGGACGGGAATATTCCGGCAGCCTGGCTTCATGGCGAATGGCTTCTGCCAGCGATTGGCCGGGGGCCGGAGATCGACCTATCAGCTTTCCGTATCGCCCGCACTGATGCCAGGCTTTTCCGGCAACCTTGACATGAATCAACTTATGATGCGGCGAACCCTCACGGACGTGCGGTATTTTTCTATCATCGTTCAACTCCAGACTTTCTCGTTGATACCGCTGAACAAGGCCCTTGCCGTCTCCGCCATCTCTTACAGCTCCGACACCGCTGTAAACATGTCGGGCGATATGTTCTGAAATGACGTCTTTCAGCTCATCATAGCCTGCTTCAAGCTGTCGTTTCCGTGCGGCAATGTCATCCGTCCCGGACATGAAAAGATGAACATGGCAATCCACCAGACTGGGAAGCAGGGTATATTCCGAAAGATCCTGAAAAGGCGACGATTGGTGAAAGGCCGCCTTCGGCGCCGGTTTGATGGATTGGATGATATGTTGATGAATGGTTATCAGCACATCCTTCCGAATAGGGCCGCTGCTGCCATCAATCAACCAGCCTGCATGAATGCATGATTTATCTGACATAATTCCAGAGTGTGTTCAGGCGAATTCAGTGAAACCGCTGTTTCTTTTTCTTGACACATCTGCCTTATATCACTATACCTTGAAAAATAAAATCTTTAGGTGCATCCATTCCAAGACAGGGATGCATGAAATAAATTCCTCTCCTGCTGCTGAAAATCATGCAAATCGATTTAGATGAGGTCTTGAGTTTGATTAATAACAACGGAATGGATATCCAGAACCGCGATAAATCACAAGTGCGCTTGAAAGGGGTGAAAGACGGTTTCCGGGTCACTTTGGATCCAACGCTGCCGATAGGTTTTATTGAAGAGGAGCTGACGCGTCTTTTTAACCAACTTCAGCATCTGGCATTCAATTCGCGTGTTATTCTGGATATCGGAGATACGGAAAATCACCAGGAAGTCGTTGAAAGTCTGGCTATTTTTTTAAAAAATAAATATAATGTAAAATCAGTATCAGCGCCTCAGCGGGAACATGACATGATAGAGGACAAGCCTCGAAAACTGGATATGTCCAGTACCTGGCATCAACACCACACCGATGCATTGATCATTGCCGGAAGGGTGAGGTCCGGTCAGAAGATCAACGCCAAAAAGCATCTGGTTATCCTGGGTGATGTGAATCCCGGAAGTGAGATTATTGCCGGAGGCGATATTCTGATCATGGGCAATCTCGGCGGTACTGCCCTGGCCGGCCAACCGGATAACGAAGACGCCATTATTCTGGCCATCGGATTCAGGCCTATTCAGATCCAGATCGGGGGCATCATTGCTGCGGGACTGCCGACGTCATCCGCGCATGCTCTTGAGTTTGCCCATGTTGAAAACGGGGGCATTGTTGTGGAAGACTATATTAAAGCAAATCCATTCGGACGGCTCACGTGGCCGGTAGTTCGTTAAAGAGGTGTTCATTGGAAGGAAAAATAATCGTCATAACGTCTGGTAAAGGCGGTGTTGGCAAAACGACTGCAACAGCCTCTATCGGTGCGGCGTTGGCTTTGGAAGGCAAACAGGTTGCCGTGGTGGATATGGATATCGGCCTGCGGAATCTGGATGTGGTGATGGGGCTTGAAAACCGCATTGTGTTTAATGTCGTGGATGCGGTTAAGGGCAAATGTAAGATCAAACAGGCTGCCATAAAGGATCGGCGGATTGAAAACCTGTATCTGATTCCCGCATCTCAAAGTGACAACAAAGATGTCCTGACTCCCGATGCCATGGTTCGGTTCTGCAAGGAGCTGCGAAAAGAATTTGATTTTGTGCTGCTGGACTGTCCTGCAGGCATCGAACGGGGCTTTGAAAACTCCGTTGCGCCAGCGGACGAGGCCGTGGTGATCTGCACGCCTGAAATTTCTTCTGTTCGCGATGCCGACCGGGTCATCGGACTGTTGTATGCGCGATCCATTACGCCGAAACTGATTGTCAACCGTATCGTTCCTGAAATGGTTGAAAGAGGGGATATGCTCAGTCATGAGGATGTGGTGGAAGTATTGTCTATCGAACTTCTGGGCCTGGTTGAGATGGACACCCAGGTTATCATATCGACCAATTCGGGAATTCCCCTGGTTCTGCAGAAAGATTCAAATGCTGGCCAGGCGTTCCGGCGTATTGCCATGCGAATGAATGGGCAAAAAAATCTTCCCATAGAAATTCCGCAAACTTCCAAATCCTTCTGGAAACGAGTTGGCCAAAAAATCGGCATCGGTAAATAAGGTGATCCTATGCTTCATGGATGGTTGAAAAAGCTGATGGGCAAAGGCGACAGCAAGAATGTTGCCAAAAAGCGGCTTCAGTTTGCACTGATATATGACAAGCTGGAAGTATCGGACGATATCCTGATCAAATTGCACCAGGATATCGTGGATGTTATTTCCCGCTATTTTGAAATTGACAAGGAAACCCTCAAACTGGACATTCGAAAATCAGAAGGCAAATCCGCCCTGGTTGTCAATACGCCGATATTGTCCGCCAAACGGCCTCATCCGGCGTGACAGCAAAAAAATGATTCAGCCTTTTCGCTGACGATTGATGTCAGCAGGGCTAATAAAATAGGCGATATCCTGAATGGTGTTTTTCCCCAGAAGGAATTTGATATATTCAACGGCCAGAACCGACTGCATCTGATACTGGCTGAGCTGGCTCAGATATGAACTGTCTTTTATGGTTTCAGCAATCAGCTTTCCGCCTGAACTGCTATCCTCTTTATATTTTTGTGACAAGAGGGTGATGTAATTTTTGACTTTGTCTCTGAGTTCGTCTGCAGAAAATGTTTTGATCATGGAAAATATCTCTGCCATTTGATCCGGTTCCGGAAGAGAAGAATATTCAAGAATCCCTTTTACCGTATCTGTATACCGCTGAAGTCCGCGATAGATATGCTGGTTCTGCACCATGTTCATATCCGCCCATCCTGCGCGAAGCCATTTGAAAATTCCACAGTGCACCAGGGGACTCGCGCCACCTTGCTCAACGAATATGGATATGGTATAGGAATCATACATATAGGAATTCACCCATCCCAGCCCCGGTTTGTTCAGCCCGTTCTGGCCTGAATAGAAATAATCCCAGTTATCATCTTTTCCCAGAACCACTCCTTTTTTGCCGACATCCGAAACATTTTTCTGCTTGGATATGGAAACCAGGACAGGGCGACCCTGATATTTCAACAGAATCAGGGTGCGGTTCAGGTCATACCCATAATAAGCGCCGGTATTCAGATCAGGAGTGATTTCTTCATGCTCGACCCCGGTGACCATGATCGGGTGATCCAGCCGCGACAGCATTGAAGATAAATCGGGAGGGAGCTGTTTTTTTCCGTTAACCTCTGTCCAGTAAGCCAGACGAATCGAAGAGGGCGATAGGATGAACGGCGGAATACCGGGATTAAAACCGATATTCAGGACATGTTTGAGATCTTTGCGAATATCAAATTCATGATAGGCCGAAGCGATGTTTGTTCGATTCCCGGGGAAATATA
>JAPLJE010000711.1 GCA_026388755.1 Deltaproteobacteria bacterium
AAGATTCGAAACATCCGCGAGCACGGGCTGACCGAGGGCGCCAGCACCCGGCTTCTGATTTATGCGGGCTGTCTCATTCAACGGGGAATATCCATCATCGAGGCATGTCGCACCGCCATCTGCCTTCCTTTGTCCGATGACCAGCGTCTGCAGGAAACCCTGATGTATTTGATGAACGATATGTTTGGGGAAAGGGATGACGACTTGTGATGAACGAATACCCGTAGTTTCCTCTATTTGCGGACCGGTAAGCTGAGATCGATTCAAGTAATTGGTGCATACGTGATTTCCATAGCCCTGAACGTGATCTGGAGGTTATAAATGTCGAAGTCCATCTGGGCAATGTTATCGATCATGATGTTGTTTTTATTTGGCTGTGTAACAACCGTCGAATATGAACCTGCACCCTGTGCAGCCCAATTTCAAGTAGCCCAGGCTGATGCCATAGACAAAACATATCATCATCTTGTCATCCTTGGCGATCCGCATTTGCCGGGCAAAAACATCGAAGCAAAAAAACAAGTCATCCAGAAGATTAATTCATGGAATGATGTGGAAATGGTCATAGCCGTGGGGGATATCTGTGAGGATCGCGGCACGGATGAAGAGTATGCGGCAGCCAGGATATTTTTCGACAAACTGAACAAGCCGCTTTACCCCATTGTGGGCAATCATGACTACATATACGAGGACGTCCTGAGCTCGAAGGGGAATCGCGTCAAAGCCAGGCTGTATTCCAACGAAACCAAGCTTCACAAATTCACAGAGACATTCAAATTGCCGACGATCTATTACGACAGGAAAGTGGGTTCCTATTTGCTCGTTTTTCTCTCGACCGATCAACCGGATTTCCTTGCCCAGATATCTGAAAAACAAATGGAATGGCTGAGTACGGAATTGGATAAAAACAATAAAACCCCCACCATTATTTTTTTTCATGCGCCCCTCAAAGGCACGCTCCGTGATTATAACAACAGAGCCAATACTCCGGATTTCGTCGCTCAGCCATCCGTCAAAATTCATGACGTCCTTATGAAGAATCCACAGGTATTTCTCTGGGTCTCCGGACATACCCACACATCCCCAAAAGAAGAAAGCTTTGCCTCATCCATCAATGTCTACGAAAAACACATTACGAATATTCATAACGCCGACATGAACCGCGAGACGATCTGGACCAATTCGATCTTCATGTATCCGGATAAAATCATTGTCAAAACTTATGACCATCAGAGAGGCGTCTGGCTCACGGATCTGGAGCGAACCATACTGTCACCATCACTTTAAAGCACCCTGAAAAGAGACACAAAATGATACCCATTGAAACCCTACTGCCATTCTTCGCCGCATCTGTTTTACTTGCTATTGCACCGGGTCCCGACAACATATTTGTACTGACACAATCCGCACTACGGGGAAGGAGCGCCGGTTTGGTAGTCATGCTCGGGTTGTGTACGGGGCTGATCGTTCACAGCCTTGCCGTGGCTTTGGGCGTAGCAGTCATTTTCCAAACCTCGGTACTTGCATTCTCTGCCCTCAAATTTCTGGGTGCGGGTTATCTGATGTATCTGGCCTGGCAGGCGTTTCGCGCCTCCGCAACAAAATTTCAGGCTGAGCAAAGCCCGGAAACCAGTCTCTGTAAACTGTATCGTCGCGGCATCATCATGAACATCACCAATCCCAAGGTTTCCATCTTTTTTCTGGCATTTCTGCCACAATTCGCCGACCCATCGCGGGGTCCCATATCCTTACAGCTCCTGCTGCTTGGCGGCGTGTTCATCATTGCAACGATATTGGTTTTCGGAGGCATTGCTCTCCTTGCTGGAACACTTGGCCAATGGCTGAGTCGGTCCGCCCGAGTACAAAATATAATGAACAAGGTGGCTGGTACTGTTTTTGTGTGCCTTGCACTAAGGCTTGCGACGACGGAGCGGTAAATCGGTGTCATTATGTTGGAGGAAGTTACAGTGTTGCTATTCAGAGGTGAATTCCGTCAGAAGCAAACGGATGCCGAGAAAAAGCAGAATTCCCCCGGTGAAACACCGCTGGGCACTCCAGAAGGCACGCTGGCGGACAAGCCATTGACGCGCCGAACCGGCAATTATCGCGATTCCGCTCAGCCAGATCAGGCACATCCCCATATCAATGAGTCCATAAACAATGACCTGACTGGAGACGGCACTACGCGTTGGATCCACAAACTGAGGTACGAATGCCAAAAAGAAAATCGCAACTTTTGGATTCAGGACATTCGTGATAAAGCCTTGCGTAAACAGGCGCTGATAGACTACAGCAGTGAGTATCGGTACCGCGTGAGCAGTGCGGGTGGCCAGGGTGCGGATGCCCAGGTAAAACAGATAACAGGCACCGGTGTATTTGACTACCGAGAAGGCCAGGGCAGAAGTCATCAGGATGGCTGATAAACCAATAGCCGCTGCCGCAGTATGGATCAGAAAGCCGCAGCAAATGCCGATGGCCGAAATGATGCCCGCACGACGCCCCTGTCCGAGACTGCGGGCCAGGACATATAACGTGTCAGGACCCGGAGTCATGACCAGGATGATGCACGTCACAAGAAAAAGATTGAAACTGCTGTGATTAAACATTGTATTTCCCTCAAAATGGTACTGAATTCCTTTTATCCCTCAATTTATCCCTTTCCGTCGGGTTTGGCAGAGTACCCTCCAAAATTTTTAGAGGCATCATTTCAGCAATTATCGTTGTAGGGATAAATTATTCACATGGCCCGGGGGTTGTCAAATCTTGAATATTCGGCTTTCTGTTGAACATTGACATGCCGGCGACAATGGAACACATGCCGACGATGTGAAACAGTTTTAGCGATTCATTCAACCAGATCACGGCCATGATGGATGCGAACACCGGAACTAAATTGATGAACAAACCCGCGCGGTTCGGCCCGATCATTTCAGTGCCGCGATTCCAGCAGAAATAGGCAACGATCGATGGAAATACCGCGACATAAATGATGCTCAGAACAACGTCCACGGTGAATGTGACCGACTCCTGAAAACAGCTCTCCCAGAGGTAAAGTGGCGCCAGCATCATCGCACCGGCACCGAATGTCACGGTCAGGAAACTCATCGCATGCATGGCCGGCCGTTTCTTCAGCAGAACAGTGTACATGCCGTAACAAATTACCGCGAGCAGCATCAACAGGTCGCCTCTGGCAAAAGACAGATTTAATACAGTAGCCAGATTTCCCCGCAACAGCACCAGGGCTGCGCCCAGTATGCACAGCATGACGCCGGCCATCTGCAGAAACCCCACGCTTTCCTGAAACGCGATAAGGGTTATGAGAATGATGAAAGCAGGCATGGTCGTCTGAATCAGCGCGCCGTTGATGGCCGTAGTCGTATGAACAGCAATATATAGCAGGGTGTTGAAGCAGCCGACACCCAGCATCGACAGTGCAACCATGATTTTCCAGCTGCCTATAACAGTGGGCCAGTCGTGTCGGACGTGGGGCCATGTGAGCGGCGCCAGAATCAAAAAAGCGATCGCCCATCTCCAGAAGGCAAATCCGATGGGAGGAATGAGATGAATGACGCCGCGAGCCAGCACAATATTGCCGGCCCAGCACAAGGGCGGGACCATCAGCAGAACATAGGGCAGCCACGAAGATATCGGATTTTGGGATGATACGGTCGATTGCATGATAACAGCCTTTCACTCGTCATTCCGGAACACTTATGGTACGTCACAAGAGTGTGATCGTCAAGCTTACGGATTATTCTTTCACGCCGGATTTAATGTTCTTGCCTTCCGGCCACGATGCTGGTAGGACGCATAAAACTCATTCAGGATGAAAGATCGGTTATGCCCCTGTTTCTATCTCTCGCCCCCCTCCGGGGCTTTACAAATGCCCTTTACAGGAATCTCTATTCGGTCCATTTCCAGGGGATTGACACCGCTATTTCCCCATTTATCAACACGCTATCGGCAAAACAGATCAACCGCTCCCATATCAAGGACATTTTGCCTGAAAACAACCACGGGATGCCGGTTGTACCTCAGATCATCGGCAATGATCCGGCGGGATTCATTCAATTGGCAACAACATTCCACGACCTTGGCTTCGACACCGTGAACTGGAACCTGGGGTGCCCTGCCCCCATGGTCGCAAATAAGCGGCGGGGCTCCGGCTTGCTACCACACCCGGGGTTGATAAAGGCTTTTCTGGACGATGTCATTCCGCGCATCCCAACCCGACTGTCAATAAAAACCAGAATCGGAAGAGAAAAGAAAGAGGAGATATTTAATCTTCTCCCCATCTTCAATCAATACCCCCTTGTAGAGTTAATCATCCACCCCCGAACCGGAGTCCAGATGTATAGCGGCGAAGTGGATCTGATTACGTTCGAGGAATGCCTGCCGCTACTAAAGATCCCGGTCACCTATAATGGCGACATCCTTGACTACGCCTCCTTTATCAAACTGAAAGAAAGGTTTAAAACCGTTTCCCGCTGGCTGATAGGAAGAGGTGTCCTTTCCAAGCCGTTTCTGCCGGGAATCCTTCGATCCGGAGAAGAAAACATCCCTCAACCTGTGGAAAGATTTAAAAATTTCCACGATGATCTGTTTGAAGCCTACAAGGCCGAGTTGAGCGGGCAATCCCATCTGGTAGATAAAATGAAAGGCTACTGGCTGTATTTTTTCAGGCCCTTTGAAAACGGAGAATCCTTGTTTAAGAAGATTAAAAAGGTCAACACCTTGAAGAAATACGAAGAAATAGTGGGCAAATTCCTAGGGGAGGATGCCATAT
>JAPLJE010000416.1 GCA_026388755.1 Deltaproteobacteria bacterium
GCCGATGGGGCTGAAAAGTCGAAGAGCCGATTTTCAAACTTCTGCTCTTTACGTATGAATGGAGGATTTACAAAGTGATGGATGCAAAACATGTTATCACCATGCTGGTGGATAACCAGCCTGGCGTTCTGGCCCGAGTTGTAGGGCTCTTTGCTGGAAGAGGCTTTAACATCGAAAGCCTCTGTGTGGCTGAAACCATCAACCCGGAAATCTCCCGAATTACCCTGGTCACCCGCGCCGACCCCCTGGTGATGGAACAGATTCAAAAACAGCTCAGAAAATTGATCAATGTCATCAAGGTTCGGGACATGGACAAATCCAAGGCGGTGCAGCGGGAAATGGCCTTGATTTGCGTGAAAGCCAAACCCGAACACCGGGCTGAAGTCCTGAGAATCGTGGATATTTTTCGATGCAAGGTCGTGGATACGGGCATCGAGCATTATATCCTCGAGGTCACCGGTGACGAAGGCAAACTGGCTGCAATTATCAATCTGCTGAAGCCCATTGGCATCAAAAAAATCGCCCGGACCGGCATCGTTGCACTGTTTAGGGAACCGAAATAGGCAGGAAGCCGGGAAATTGGGAAAGAGCATCAGCTTTAACGTGAAAATCATGAAAGATGAAAGTTATCATGAAAATATCATTTTCGTTGCAGGGGGCTATAACCCAGATGGTTCATGTTTGTTTCCTTCTGCCTAAGCCTTTAACCTATTACCCATTACCCATACTTAACAAGGAGATGTAAATCAAATGACACAAATCAACTTTGGCGGCGTCATGGAAGAAGTGATTACCGCTTCGGAATTTACCCTGGACCAGGCAAAAGCAGTACTGAAGAATGAAACCATTGCCATTCTGGGATATGGCGTTCAGGGGCCCGGCCAGGCCCTGAATATGAAAGATAACGGGTTACAGGTTATTGTCGGTCAGCGGGAAGGCGGCAATTCCTGGGACAGGGCCGTTGCTGACGGCTTTGTTCCCGGAAAGACGCTCTTTCCCCTGGAAGCAGCAGCCCAAAAAGCAACGATTGTCCAGTATCTGCTTTCCGACGCCGGCCAGATGGCGGCATGGCCTAAGATCAAACCCTGTTTGAATCCCGGAGATGCCCTGTATTTTTCTCATGGGTTCGGCATTGTTTTCAGTGATCAGACCGGCATTACGCCACCGGATTTTGTGGATGTGATTCTGGCGGCGCCAAAGGGCTCCGGTAGGACAGTCCGAACCAATTTTCTGGCAGGAAGCGGCATCAACTCCAGTTTTGCCGTTCATCAGGACTATACGGGTAAAGCCAGGGAACGCGCCATTGCTTTAGGCATCGCCATTGGGTCCGGCTATCTGTTTCCCACCACATTTGAAAAAGAAGTTCACAGCGACCTGACCGGAGAGCGCGGCGTTCTCATGGGATGTCTGGCAGGGGTCATGGAGGCCCAGTATACCCTACTTCGAAAACACGGCCACAGCCCCAGCGAGGCCTTTAATGAAACCGTTGAAGAGCTCACCCAGAGTCTGATCCGCCTGGTTGCCGAAAACGGCATGGACTGGATGTTTGCCAATTGCAGCACCACCGCGCAAAGAGGGGCACTGGACTGGTCTCCGCGCTTCAGGGATGCGGTCAAGCCCGTTTTTGACCAGCTTTACGAGAGCGTGATATCCGGAAAAGAAACCCGTAGAACCCTGGAGAGAAACAGCGCCCCGGATTACCGCGAAAGACTCCACGAGGAGCTTGAAGCCATCCGCTTATCTGAAATGTGGCAGGCAGGCACCGCAGTCAGCTCGCTGAGACCGGAAAACCGAAGTAAGAAAGGCTGAAGAATGAGGGCTGAAGACAAAAGATTGTTTTAAACTGAATGGAATTCATCCTATCAACCTTCAGTCTTCAGCCTGTTTTTAAAAGGATATTGCTATATGGGACCGATTCACCTTTATGACACTACCCTGAGGGACGGCACTCAAGGGGAAGATGTCAATTTTTCGGCTGAAGAAAAAATCATGATTGCCCAGCGTCTGGATGACTTTGGCATTCACTATATCGAGGGTGGGTGGCCGGGATCCAATCCCAGAGACTTGCAGTTTTTCGAGCTGGCCCAGCAGATTGATTTCAAGCATGCAAAGCTTGCGGCTTTTGGTTCCACCCGAAAACCCGGTTTTGCCACGGGTGATGACCCCAATGTTCAGGCGCTTCTGGCAGCCCAGACCCCGGTTGTCACCATTTTTGGAAAAAGCTGGGATCTTCATGTCGGAAAGATCATGGGCAATACCCTGGAAGAAAATCTGGCCATGATCCATGATACGGTGGCATATCTGAAAAGCCATTCCCGTGAAGTCATTTATGACGCCGAACATTTTTTTGACGGCTACAAGGCAAACCCGGACTATGCCCTGTCCACTCTGGCGGCGGCTGTGGCAGGTGGCGCAGACTGCATCGTGCTCTGCGACACCAATGGCGGAACGCTGACCTATGAAATCGAGCCGATGATCGCCAGGGTACATCAGGTTGTAGCAGAAAAAGCCCAACCGTCAAAATCTGCCGTCAGAATCGGTATTCATACTCACAATGACTCCGGCCTTGCCGTAGCCAACAGCATTTGCGCGGTAAACGCCGGTGCGGTTATGGTTCAGGGAACCATCAACGGATACGGGGAAAGATGCGGAAATGCGGACCTGACCAGCATCATTCCCATATTATGCCTGAAAATGAATCGGACCTGTGTATCTTCCGAGAGCCTATCGCGGCTGAAGAAACTGTCCCGGTTCGTCAGCGAAACCGCCAATATGATTCCGCAAAGCACCATGCCGTTTGTTGGGAAAAGCGCATTTGCCCATAAGGGCGGGGTTCATGTGAGCGCGATCATGAAACTTCCCAGGGCATATGAACACATTGACCCGGACCTGGTCGGAAACAAGCGCAAGGTGCTGGTTTCCGATCTTTCCGGCAAAAGCAATGTGGAATACAAGGCCAGAGAACTCGGGGTTGAGCTGAATGGGTCGGATCGGCAGAAAGTCGTCTCTGAAATCAAGCGTATGGAGCAGGAAGGCTATCAGTTTGACGTGGCCGACGGATCTTTCAAGATACTGCTGGAAAAACTGACCGAACAGTTCAAGCCGCTGTTCGAGCTGGAATCGTTCCGGGTAACCATTGAAAAAGACAAAAATCAGCCATGTTCCGCCCATGCAACCATAAAAATATCGGTTGACGGCAAACAGGAAATCACGGCAGCCGAAGGAAGCGGCCCGGTCAGCGCCCTGGATAACGCGCTCCGAAAAGCCCTGGATAATTTTTTCCCCCATGTGGATCACATGCGGCTGGTGGATTTCAAAGTCCGCGTCATTGACGGCCGGGCCGGCACTGCCGCCAGAGTGCGCGTGTTTATCGAATCCAGGGATGAAGACCATGTCTGGAGTACCATCGGCGTGTCCGAAGATATCATTGAAGCCAGCTGGCATGCCCTTGCAGACAGTTTTCAGTATAAGTTGTCGCGGTAAAAAAGGAATTTTTTATGTTGAGAGAAAAGGAAACAGTAAATGCCGCGGGACGGTTTTTCAGCAATGTCCTGCGGCCCATGCTTGGATAGGTATTGCGACTGCCTTTTGGCCAAAACGAAAGCGGGCAATTCAGCCTGTTCGTTCACGGACGTATTAATCAGACAGACATCTTTTCTAAAAAGGAGCAATATCATGACCGAGCGTGTAATCATTTTTGACACCACTTTAAGAGACGGCGAGCAGTCCCCCGGCGCCAGCATGAATACCGGCGAAAAGCTTCGACTGGCCACCCAGCTTGAAAAACTGGGCGTGGATGTGCTGGAAGCCGGATTTCCGGCTGCATCAGATGGCGATTTTGAGGCAGTATCCCGAATCTCCGGGCAGTTGAAACGCACAGAGGTTGCAGCCCTGGCTCGCACCTCCAGAAAAGACATTGACCGGGCCTGGGGTGCCATTCAGCATGCGGCCTTTCCCCGAATCCATACTTTTATCGCCACTTCCGACATTCACCTGACCTACAAGCTGCGCATGTCCCGCGATGAAGTGGTGGCAGCCGCAGTGGATGCCGTGAAATATGCCAGGTCTTTGACCGAAAGGGTCGAGTTCTCAGCCGAAGACGGGTCCCGAAGCTATCGTGATTTTTTATGCCGGGTTTTTGAAGCCGCCATTGAAGCAGGCGCCACCACCGTCAACCTGCCGGATACCGTGGGTTATGCCATTCCACAGGAATATGCCGAACTGGTTCGGTATGTCATGTCCCATACGCCCAATATCCACAAGGCCGTATTAAGCGTTCACTGCCACAACGATCTGGGACTGGCGACAGCCAATACCCTGGCTGCCGTCAGCGCAGGGGCCAGACAGGTGGAGGTCACCATCAACGGCATCGGCGAGCGGGCCGGCAACACCTCTCTTGAGGAAGTGGTCATGGCGATTCACACCCGGCCCAATTATCTTTCATTCACATCCGGCATCAAGACCGAGTTCATCTATCCCACCAGTCGCCTGGTCAGCATGATTACCGGCATTCCGGTTCAGCCCAATAAAGCCATTGTCGGAGCCAACGCCTTTTCCCATGAAGCCGGCATTCACCAGGACGGGGTTTTGAAAAACCCCATGACTTACGAAATCATGAAGCCCGAATCCATCGGCCTGAACACCAACAAACTGGTTCTGGGAAAGCATTCGGGACGGCACGCCCTTCGGACGCATTTGAAGGACATGGGATATGATCTGTCGGATGAAGAACTTCAACTGGTTTTTACCAAGTTCAAGGAACTGGCTGATAAGAAAAAGCATGTGGTGGATGAGGATCTGGAAGTACTGGTCACCGAGGGAATTCTGCAAAGTCATGATGTCTTTACACTGGATTATCTTCATGTCATCAGCGGCACGACGGTTCTTCCCATGGCCAGCGTGAGGATGATGATTAATGGAAGGCCGGTTCAGGTGGCCGAATATGGAAACGGCCCCATTGACGCCGTCTATAAGGCTGTTGCGGTCCTTACTGGAACCGGGTCCGAACTGCTGCGGTTTTCGATTAACGCCCTGACCGGCGGCACCGATGCCCAGGGCGAGGTCACGGTCCGTCTTCGGGAAAACGGCCTTGAGGCTATGGGAAGAGGCGCGGACCCAGATGTGATCACGGCCAGCGCCAAAGCCTATGTCAACGGCCTGAACCGTCTGGAATATTTAAAGGCGCACCCGGTAACACCGATGGAATAAATCAGGGATCAGGTGGGCTATGGGTAATGGGCTATTGCCTATTACCCATCACCATTATTCTTTCTGGAGATCAATGGCCATCTGGACGATAGAGGCAACTTCGCTTTCTGGAACTTTTCCGCGGACAATTACCCGGACAATCCGGTTTTTATCCAGAAGAATGGCATTGGCTGTGTCTCTTTCCAGGCTCCAGGCATTTCTAAGCATGGCGTCATAGTCAAACAAAATAGTGGTATTGTATTTTTTTGCTTTTTTCCCGGCAATCACCCGAATGAGGGCATCGGGTTTCCAGGTAGACTTGCAATCCGCAATCCCGATTCCCTTGTAGGTTTCATCCTTCAAAAGTCCCTGGTCCTTGGCCTTTTTCATGGCATCGGTAAAATGTTCGTTCAGGTCTGACTCGTCCGGACTTACATAATTGACAAGCAGCACTTTTCCATCCCAGGATGCCATTGAAAAAGCATTTCCATCAGAATCCTTGAATGACCAGTCCGAGGCCTTCATGCCCGCCATAAGCGCTTCCGCGCTCGCCATGGAACTCC
>JAPLJE010000379.1 GCA_026388755.1 Deltaproteobacteria bacterium
CTTGGTAACAATTTTTCCCAGGCGGTTTTTGTGAGCAATCGGTATTCCCTTTGAGGCGGCAAATTCAAGAAGCCCCTGTCTGTCATTTTGCAGCGCCGGACCGATTCCGGCAATTTCGGAAAGGGCGGAGGCCAGGGTCATGCGTCGCCATTTTCCGGACATATCAATAGTGTTTCCCTGATAGACGATTTGTATCGATCCGGTAACCGCCGAAGTGACTTCGGAAAACATCCGTTCGGTCAGATCCATCAGGTCTTCATAGGTTGCATACGCCTGATAAAACTCCAGCATGGTAAATTCAGGGTTATGTCGGGTGGAAACCCCTTCGTTTCGAAAATTCCGGTTGATCTCGAAAACCCGTTCATATCCGCCGACAACCAGGCGCTTGAGATAGAGCTCCGGTGCAATTCTTAAAAACAGATCGATGTTCAGAGCATTGTGAAAAGTGACAAATGGGGTGGCTTCCGCGCCTCCGGCAAGGGTCTGCATCATGGGTGTTTCGACTTCCAGAAAATCCCGCTCCAGCAAAAAGGATCGAATCGCCTGAATCATTCGGCTGCGCTTGATGAAGATGTCGCGAACGTCGGCATTCATGATCAGGTCGATATAGCGCTGACGATAGCGTTTTTCAGGATCCTTGAGCCCGTGAAATTTCTCGGGCAGGGGCCTTGTAGCCTTGCAGAGCAGCCGTATTTCTGTGACCAGAAGCGTCCATTCATGGGTCTTGGTCTGGAACATGCCTCCTTTCAAGCCCACAAAATCGCCGATATCCAGTTGTTTGAAAAGATCATATGCGTCATCCCCGACGCTGTCCTTTTTGATATAGGCCTGAAGCTGTCCGGTTCGATCCCGGAATCGAATAAACGTGGATTTTCCAAATCGGTTAATGGCCATCATCCGGCCAGCAGCTACAAATACGGGCGTTTCCGGCGTAATGGATTCCGGATGACTTTCGATTTGAAACAAAATATCTTGAATCGTATGCAATACTTTGAAATCATTTGGGAAAAGCTGTACATGTCTGGCTTTCAGTTCAGCCTGTTTTTCTCTTCGCTTGTCGATGACATCACTTGATTTTTCATTGTCCATTGATGATTATCTCTTTGTCTGAACGCTATTAACACTTTAAAGAAATGCCGGCACAAAAATTCAGGGTCGATGCAGGATTTCCGTAGTTAATTGTAGTTTAATCCGAAATAGCTAACCTATTTCCCGGATTTTGTCAAATTGATAAGAATTTCCTTTTTCGTGGTGGCGAGTATATGAAGAAGGATCTTGTGTGTCAAGAGGGTATTGACCACAAAATATGGTGGTGTGTTCCGGGTTCTTCAGGCTGGAAATGCCGTCATCCTGCCAAGGCGAGTCTTAAGGTCTTCCGGGAGAGCGTTGTTGGCAGACTCCAGCAGGATAGCCGGAACGCCTCCAAAAACATCATAGCTATGGGTGAGGACCCTATCATCCCAAATGCTGTTGAGACTGTTTTTGTTCATTGTTTCAGATGCCAGGGCCGGACCCCACCCACCCAGCCAATGTGTTACCACGCGATTGACAATCCTGGGAACGATCTTGTTCGTATCGATAAAACCATCCCTTTCCGAAGCGGGAATCATGCGCCGGTTCTCCAGGAGCCAGGCCAGCGACACCATATCGTGGGCCACCACCGAATCAGAGGCGATGATCAGGCCGGTATCGGGTGCAAAGACATACCCATTGTCCGGGCCAAAGGTGGTAAGTAGTTTGTCTGCCGCCGAAATCACGAGACGCTGTTTTGATCTCAGGGTCGAAACCGTATTGCCCTCGGCGGTCTTCTCCTGCAGCGTGGCGGCATCCCGGTGGTATTCCAGGCGCGTATCATGGCGCCAGTAGCCCACTGCGGCCGTCAGGCCCAATGAGCTGCCAGCCAATATATGCCGGGAACAGCGGGGCATCAGAACGATATGCTGAACCTCCTTGAGGATATTTGGCATCATGAGGCCGTGTTTCCAGTTTGATCCGGCTGTGGGCAAGTCCTCATAAAAAGCGTTCCACCCGCCTTCTTCAAAGCAATGCATTTCAGCTCCGGAGGCTTGAACCGCCTTGGCTATGCCTGAAGAGGCCATCAGCGCGCGTGCTTCCGGAAATTGACGTTGGAGAAAACCGCACGTACTCAACTCCAGACATGTCCCCCACGATCACCCTCCCCGCTCCCTTTTCCCTGAGGATTTCGATCATGGCGGCAATGGCCGTCGGGCTGGTGGTGGCCGGATAGGGGTTGCCTGAATTGTTGACCGGTTTGATGAAC
>JAPLJE010000136.1 GCA_026388755.1 Deltaproteobacteria bacterium
TAACGTATTTCACTAAAACGCAATTTTCGATTCTTGGACTTTGCCGTTGTCCCTCTGTATCTGAATGGTTCTGATTTTCTTCCATGACAGTTGTATCCTGTTTTGCTTATACTGACTGGCATATCGCGGATGCGCTTGTATAAGGGGGAATGTTCTCTGTCAGGCAGCTATCAATTCTTGTTTGCAGGGGTTACGGTTACAAAATGTTCCTGGAATGCGATGCCGCCGCCGGCCGGGTCCCAGAGATCGAGTCCGCCCTTCATGAATTTATTGTCCGCAAGACATCGGCCCATGGCCCGGCTTTCCACCGGCAGGGTCTGGCCAAAACCGTGAACCACAAATACGGCATCCGGATGGATAACATCCGTGCCCTTGGCCCGGATCGTTTCCGAATATCCGTCCTGACTGACCAGGACCGTGCTGCCATCCGATATGCCCAGGGATTTGGCGGAATTCGTGTTGATCCAGAGCACGTTTTCCGGCATCTGCTCAAAAAGCAGGGGATTGTTGACCGTATGTCCCTGAGTGTGCAGGGCGCATCTGCCGAAAGTCAGCCGAAACTGTCCTTCTGGCGGACGATCCAGGGATGTATAGGGAAGAAGGGATGGCAGGCCTTGTTTTTCAAGTTTTTCCGAAATGATTTCCAGCTTTCCACTCGGAGTTTTGAATTTCAGGTTTTCCATGGCTCGGTATTTGGGCGATGACGCCAGTTGCACAGCCCCGGTCGCCTTGAAATCATCCATGCTCACACCGGTCGACTGCAATTGATAGTTCCAGATCTCTTCGATGGATGAAAAAGCCAGGGCATCCAGCCCCAGGCGTCTGGAAAGCCCGGAAATAATCTCCCAGTCGGCTTTTGTGTCATAGCGGGGCTCAACGGCCCGATACCTGACAAAAAACTGCGGCTTTAATCCGTTTTTACTGGCAAGGATGCTTTCTCTTTCCAGATACGGCGACAGGGGCAGAACGACATCGGAAAACCAGGCCGTATCCGACCAACTGAAGGTAACGGACACGAGCAGGTCCAGTTTCGAAAATATCTGTTTTAACCGATCGGGATCCGGAAAACCCATCAGCGGATCATGGCGATAGGCAATATATGCCTTGACCGGATAAGGGTCATCGCTGTCCATGGCCTTAAACATCAGGTGTGCCAGCCCCGCGCCGTCCGCAATATGCGGATATCGCCATCCCGCGCCGTCCGCGCGCTTTTCTGAAGGCTTGGGAAAAAGATCGGCCAGAGCCTTGAGCCCCGTTTTGCCCACATCCGCAGGCTTGTAGGCCAGAGGAAGCCCTCCTTTGGCGCCGATCGCTCCCAGAAGGGCATTGATGATATAAATCGAGCGGCAGATATAAAACGAATGTCGGTACCGGGCCATCATCCACCCCGGATGCCAGATCACGGAAGGCATGGCTGCGGCCAGTTCGCACACGAAGTCTTTGATCTCATAAGCCGCAATGCCGGTTTCGGTTTCCGCCCACTCTGGCGTATAAGGTTTGATGAAATCCTCGAGCTGGTTCAAATCCTTGATCCATAGATGGGCAAACTTCTTATCGTACAGGTTCTTATCCAGGAGTTCATGAATGACCGCCAGATTGAACGCGTAATCGGTTCCGGGCCGGATCATCATGAACCGGCTGGCCTTGGTGGCCGAAATGTTGGCCCGGATATCGATCACCGTCAGTTTACAGCCATTGTCCATGGCATCCATCAGGTTGTTGACTTCCTGGACATTCACGGCCTCGAAAATGTTTCGGAACTGCAGAACCACATGTTTGGCGTTTTTCAGATCATACACCAGATCTTTTCTGCCGATCCCTGCAAATGACAGACAGGCATGGTCGACATTTCTGGCACAGGATGCGTCATGGTTGCAGAAATTCGGCGAACCCAGCCCTTTGACAAAGGCCTTGTGAAGGTCCTGAAACGGCCCGCCCCGGTCTGAAAACCCGACGCTCCTGGCGCCGTACCGGTCTGTCACGCCTTTAATCTTTTCGGCCACGAAATCCAGGGCTTCATCCCAACCGACCGTGCGCCATTTTCCCTCTCCCCGCTCCCCTGCACGGATCATGGGGGACTGGGGCCGTTCCCTGTCCATGATCAGGGCCTTTCCCGCAGCCCCCCTGGGACAGACCGCCCCTTTCATGGCGGGAACGTGCTGATTCCCCGCAATAAATTTGATTTCTCCGTTCTCTGTTTCAACCTGAATCGGGCAGCGGACCGTGCACATGCCGCAGATACTGAATGTTTGGACAGACATGGTTTCTCCTTATTTACCGAATGGACATTTCGGATATGAACAGGTTTTGCACTCCAGACAAAACGCACCATGCCCCATGCGGGACAGATCGATCCGGGTAATGGGAACACCCGCCAGAAGACGCGGCAGGAACAGGTCAAAACTTGTGGTTTTAAAAAACAGGGCGCAGGCCGGAACGCCAATCACCCGCACAGCGCCGATGCGGGCCAGGAGCGTCATGGCGCCGGGCAGAATGGGCGCGCCGTAAAGCATATCTTCCGCGCCGGCTTCGATGAGCCCCTGGCGGGTGACATCATCCGGATCCACGGAAAGCCCGGCTGTGGTCACCAGAAGATCGACGCCGGCAGACAGAATCTCTTTGATGCCTTCCAGAATCGCTTCTTTTTCATCCGGAACAATCCTGGCGTGGACCACGGAACACCCATATTTTTCGGTTTTGCCGCGTATGATGGGAATAAAGCGGTCCTGGACCAGACCCCGGAACACTTCCGTACCGGTCACCAGGATGCCGACCTTTGCCTGTCGAAGCGGTAGAATTTGGAACAGCGGACCTTCTTCCAAAACTTGCATGGCTTTTTCAAAATCGGTTCTCGGAAGAAACAGGGGAA
>JAPLJE010000140.1 GCA_026388755.1 Deltaproteobacteria bacterium
ATGTTGAAATCCGGGATGGGGCCAGCATCTGGTACGGTGCGGTGCTCAGAGGGGATATGGCCCCGATATTTGTGGGAGAAAACTCCAATGTTCAGGACAACTGCACGGTGCATACGGATTACGGAAAGCCCGCGCATATCGGAAAGCATGTCACCATCGGCCATAATGTTGTGGTGCATGGCTGTCATATTGAAGATAATTGTCTCATCGGCATGGGGTCTCTTCTGCTGAATGAATGCCGGGTCCTTGAGGGCTCCATGGTTGCCGCCGGCTCTCTTTTGAAAGAAGGCCAGATTGTCGGGCCGTTTCACCTGGTTGCCGGCGCTCCGGCGACATTCAGAAAGGAATTTCCCCATGAGATCATTCCCAAAATTGCAGATCCCATCCAGAATTATCTGGATGCGTCACACGAACACATGACTTTCAGCCGGGTTCGCAAAGGAGGTTAGCATGAATCATGTCATCATCGGAAACGGCATTGCCGGAGTCAGCGCAGCTGAGTCCATCCGTGAACTGGATGGTTCCGGCAGTATTTTCATGATCAGCGACGAGCCGGTTGATCCGTATTGCCGCCCCATGATCAGTCTTGTCCTCGAAGGGGTGGTTTCCCCCTCGAAACTTCCCATTCGCGATTCCGGCTTTTACGAGGCCCTCAACATTACCCCAGTCCTTGGAAGCCGGGTCGAACGAATGGATGTGGATGCGAAAATCCTGTTTCTTTCTGATGGAAAAACCCTGCCCTACGATACCCTTCTCATTGCTTCTGGCGCTGATCCCCGGCTAGTCAAGGCGACCGCAGCCCATTTAGCCAACATTTTTTTCATGCGGAATCAGCATCAGGTGCTGGAGATGTTGAAAACGCTTCCCCAAATGCGTCATGCCCTGGTCCTGGGTGGCGGCCTGGTCGGGTTCAAGGCCGCCTGCGCACTGCTTCATCGGGGAATTGACGTGACCATGCTCATTCGCTCCGGTTATCCGCTATCTCTTCAGGTGGATGAGACCGCAGGAGGCATGATTCTGGCCGAACTGACCCGCCGGGGACTGAACGTTCGGGTGGGCGTGGAGGTAACGGGCTTCAAGGGGTCCGATACGGTGACCGGCGCTTTTCTCTCTGACGGAACCAAGGTTTCCTGCGATCTGGTCATTGTCGGCAAAGGGGTTCTGCCTTCCGTCTCTTTTGTTCCCCGGGACCGGATACGGGTGGATTTAGGAATCGTGGTTGACGATCACCTGGAAACCACCTGCCCCGGCATTTTTGCCGCCGGCGATGTGGCGGAATCTATGGACATTGCCAGAAAAACCCGCTGGGTGAATGCGATCTGGCCGGAAGCCGTGGCTCAGGGGCGCATCGCCGGCATGAACATGGCCGGACGGACCGTAGTCTACAAGGGAAGCCTGGGCCGAAACGTCATTCGCATCTTTGACCTGGATATTCTGGCTGCCGGATGGGTGAATGCGCCGGAAGATCCACGGTTTACTGTGCTTAGCGAACACAACCGGCGCCTGAACACTTACCGCAGGCTGGTCTTTGAAGAGGACCGCCTCATCGGCGCTACACTCGTCAACCAAATTGAAACCGGCGGGATTCTGACGGCCTTGATTCAGAATGAAATACCTGTCAGGGTTTCAAAGAGAAAACTACTGGAACCCCATCTTTCCCTCAAATCGTTGATGTTTTGAAAGGAGGCTATTATGAACCAGGTTATCGTTCATCCGGAACGGTGTGTGGGATGTATGCAGTGCATGGCGGCTTGCGCCACGGCCCATTCCCAGACCCGTCAGCTTTTTTCGGCGATCCGGGAAACCCCTTTGCCAAAACCCCGGATTCATGTGGGCGCAGGGCTTTACGCCGAAGGGTTTCCCAACCGCTGCCGGCATTGCAGTCCGGCGCCCTGCATGCTGGCCTGTCTGCCCGGTGCGATCTACCGGGAGTTGCGAACGGAAACGGTTCTCATCGACCCGGACCGCTGCATCAACTGCGCATCCTGCGCAATGGCCTGCCCGTTTGGTGTGATCC
>JAPLJE010000124.1 GCA_026388755.1 Deltaproteobacteria bacterium
CACCGGAGCTTTTGGCGACAATCCTGAGGAGTGAGGCGTACGACCAGTACGCCGCAATGACGAAGGATGTAGCGCAACGCAGCCTCCGGACTTTTTACGAAGCCGTCAAAATTGTCTTGAAATAGGCGATGGTCCGTTTCAGACCTTCTTCCAGATTCACTTCCGGTGTCCATTCCAGTTTTTCCGCGGCCAGCGAGATATCGGGCTTGCGCTGAAGCGGGTCGTCCTGAGGAAGGGCCTGAAATATGATTCTGGAGCGCGACCCTGTCGAATGAATGATTTTTTCAGCCAGCTCCAGAATGGTGAACTCACCGGGATTGCCCAGGTTTACCGGACCGACAAAATCATTCGGTCCCTGCATCATTCGGACCATTCCCTCAATCAAATCATCTACATAACAGAAGCTTCGGGTTTGAGAGCCATCCCCGAATACTGTTATGTCCTGATGCGAGAGGGCCTGAACAATAAAATTGCTCACAACCCTGCCGTCATTGGGATGCATCCGGGGACCATAGGTGTTAAAGATGCGGACCACCCGGATATTGACCCGATTCTGGCGGTGGTAATCAAAAAACAGGGTTTCCGCGCAACGTTTCCCTTCATCATAGCAGGAACGCAGGCCGATGGGGTTCACATTACCCCAGTACGATTCGGACTGCGGATGCACCGCGGGATCACCATACACTTCACTGGTTGAGGCCTGAAGGATTTTGGCTTTTACCCGTTTGGCCAGGCCCAGCATGTGAATGGCGCCCATGATGCAAGTTTTTACGGTTTTCACCGGATTGTACTGATAATGAATCGGAGATGCCGGACAGGCCAGATTGTAAATTTCGTCAACTTCAAGAAATATGGGCTGAGCCAGGTCATGACGGATCAGTTCAAAATTCGGTTTTGCGAATAGATGCGCGATATTGGCCTTTGTTCCTGTGTAAAAATTATCCAGGCAAAGGACATCGTGACCTTCCTCAACCAGACGGTCACACAGGTGAGAGCCCAGAAATCCGGCCCCACCGGTAACCAGAATGCGTTTGTTTAGATGCAGTGCCATCAACTTCACTCCGGTTTGTGGATATTCATGATCTATTCGCTCTCGGCCGTGGAAATGCAAAATATGGCTCCGATTCCTGTGTATAAAATATCCAGGCAAAGGACATCGCTTCCTCAGCTTAAAAACGCGTCGCTGACCTTTATATAGACTTTCAGAAAATGATTTTGGGAAAGCAGCAAGAAGAGGATAGTGCTTTTTTCGTACATCCCCGGCCGATAACGCACCCAAAAGCTTTTTCTGAAAGTCTATAGATGGGTCAGAGCTGGTTTTCCAATAGGATACACGTTAAATCCCAACTGATACAGTTTTGAATGATCCACAACATTCCTGCCGTCAAAAACAAAGGCCGGTTTTGCCATGGAACGATAGATTCTTTCATAATCCAGTTCGCGGAACTGACGCCATTCCGTCATGATGGCAATGGCATGGCTTCCAGTTGCTGCTTCGTAGGGATCTTCGACGAACTGAACTTTTCCTTCAACTCCTTTGAGATCGGATCTGGCATTGACCAGGGCTTTGGGATCGGTTATCACCAGGTCAGCCTGCTCCTCGAGCAGGCGCGTGGCGATATAAATCGCCGGACTCTCCCGGGTATCGCCGGTATCGGCCTTGAATGCAAACCCGAACAGAGCGATTCTTTTTCCCGCCAGCGTGTTGAACATGGCGCTTAACATGGTCATGACAAAATGCTCTTTCTGGTATTCATTGATTTCAACGACGCTCTCCCAGTATTTGGCCACTTCATTCAGTCCATAATATCGGCAGATGTAAACGAGGTTCAGAATGTCCTTTTTAAAGCAGGAGCCTCCAAAACCCACGCTGGCGTTCAAGAACTTCGGGCCGATCCTGGCGTCCATGCCAACGGCTTTGGCCACCTGGGACACATCGGCCTCGGTTTTCTCGCAAAGCGCGGCGATGGCGTTGATGGAGGATATCCGCTGCGCCAGAAACGCATTGGCAACGAGTTTGGACAGCTCGCTGCTCCAGATATCCGTGGTCAATATCCGCTCCTGGGGAACCCAATTGGCATAAACCTCTACCAGCTCACTTCGAGCCTTCAGGCCGCTTTCGGTTTGCCTGGAGCCAATCAGAATCCGGTCCGGCTGCTCCAGATCCTTGATGGCAGTGCCTTCCGCCAGGAATTCGGGATTGGAAAGGACTTCAAAGCGGACCCCATTTTGCGTGGAGAAAAGAATCCGCTCCATGGCCCGGGCCGTTCGAACCGGAAGGGTACTCTTTTCAACAATGATCTTATCGGAAGTGGCGGATTCCAAAATCTGTCGCGCGGTTTTTTCCCAGTACTGAAGATCCGCCGCCATGCCGGCCCCAACCCCGAAGGTTTTGGTCGGGGTGTTTACACTGACAAAAATAATGTCCGATTCCTGAATTCCCTTTTCGATATCCTTACTGAAGAAAAGATTCCGGCCCCGGGCAGCTTCAACAATTTCATCCAGACCCGGCTCGTAAATCGGCAGACAATCCGAATTCCACTGAGCAATCCGTTCGGGATTAATATCCACAATGGTCACCCGGTACTGGGGACATTTATGGGCAATCATCGCCATGGTCGGTCCGCCCACATAGCCGGCACCGATGCATAAGATGTGTCGGGTGAAATGAGGGGCCATATCGGTTTTCTCCATTATCACAAAACTCCGGCTAAGGTAACGATGTTGCGTTTCCGGCAGCATCCTGATCAGGCCGGGGGTACATTTCACTTTCCAGAATTGCCAGCCGCTGGGTCAGCGCGCGAATTTTCCGTTCCTGCTCGGAGCGTTTCAAATCCATGGTCAACATTTTGATCAGGATGAGACCCATTCCGATAACAATCAGTAAGGTCGGCGGGTAATGGATCCCCAACACCCCGCCGATCCAATCGATCAATCGCGGATAAGCGCCGAACGCCATGCTTGCCGCGGCGACCGTCAACCACCAGACGGCATGGCTGACCATCAAATGGTTTTTTCGAACCA
>JAPLJE010000418.1:0-6380 GCA_026388755.1 Deltaproteobacteria bacterium
GCCAGTTCCTTTGGCATGGACCGTACCTCTGCCGACCACATGGGAATGCTGGCCACCGTTATCAACAGCATTGCCCTTCAGGACGCTTTGGAACGCAAAGGCGTTCAGACAAGAGTCCAAACCGCCATTTCAATGCATGAGGTGGCGGAGCCTTTTATTGTTCGCAGAGCGGTTCGGCACCTTGAAAAAGGACGGGCCGTTATTTTTGCAGCCGGAACCGGAAGCCCGTATTTTACCACCGATACCGCCGCTGCCTTGAGGGCACAGGAGATTCATGCCGAAATTCTCTTAAAAGCGACCAAGGTGGACGGAATCTACGATGCTGACCCGGCCAAGAACAAGGATGCCCGGTTTATCAAAAAGATCAGCTACATGGAGGTGCTGGAACGTCAACTGAAAGTCATGGATATGACGGCGATCTCACTGGCGATGGATAATCAGCTTCCCCTGGCCGTATTCAATCTCCACAGCCCGGGAAACATCAGAAAGGTTGTCTGCGGAGATGACGTGGGTACCCGGATCTGCAACTGAAAGTTGAACTTTAAACTTATAATCATTAACTGTTTTTATGTTATCTGTCTTTTGACTCCTGACTTCTGTTTTTCTGACTCCTGATAATTAAAGGTGAACCCCATGATTGAATCCATTTGTCAAGAAACCAAAGATGCAATGAACAAATCCCTGGCAGCTTTGAAAAACGATTTCAAGCGGGTTCGAACCGGCCGTGCATCGCTATCCATCCTGGACGGTATTCGGGTGGATTATTACGGCACACTGACTCAGCTCAGCCAGATGGCTTCTCTTTCCGTTCCGGAAAGCCGTCTCATTACGATTCAGCCCTGGGATGTATCGGTCATCAAGGAAATTGAGAAAGCCATTCTGAAATCAGACTTGGGACTGACGCCATCCAATGATGGAAAAGTGATTCGAATCTCCATCCCTCCCCTTACCGCGGATCGGCGGAAGAGCCTGGTGAAGATTATCCATAAAATGAGCGAAGAGCACAAGGTGGCCATCCGCAATATTCGCAGGGATTCCAATGAACTGATCAAGGGAGCGAAAAAAGACGGAGAGATCTCTGAAGACGAGGCGTTCAAGGGCCAGGATCAAATCCAGAAAATCACTGACGACTACATTAAAATGCTTGACGCCATCTATAGCGAAAAAGAGAAAGAAATCCTTGAATTCTAAACTGCCGCCTGTTGAGGTTGCCACCCTGGAAAAAGGGATCGATCTTCAACGTCTGCCGGCCCATGTGGCCATTATTATGGATGGCAACGGCCGATGGGCCAAACAGCGCCTTCTCAACCGAGTTCATGGGCATGAAAGAGGGGCAGAGACTGTTCGAACCATTGTCACTGTCAGCCGGGAAATCGGCATACCGACATTGACCCTGTATGCCTTCTCTACGGAAAACTGGCAGCGCTCGGCAATTGAAGTGTCTGCCTTGATGTCTCTTTTAAAAAAATTTCTCGAGTCTGAAAAACCCATAATGATGTCCAATGGCATTCGGCTAAATGCCATTGGACAGATTGAGCGCCTCCCTCAAGACGTACAGGATGTGCTTTTTCAGACGATTGAGGCCACCCGGCATAATCCGGGGATGGTGTTGAATCTGGCGTTGAGTTATGGCGCACGTGCGGAAATAGTTCGAATGACCCGTATTCTGGCGGAAAAAGCCAGAGACGGCAGCCTGGATCCCCAATCCATTACCGAAGAAACCGTTTCCTCTCACCTGTATACTCACAATCTTCCGGATCCGGACCTACTGATTCGAACCAGCGGGGAAATGCGGATCAGCAATTTTCTTCTCTGGCAGATCGCCTATTCAGAACTTCATATCACCCGAACCCTGTGGCCTGATTTCTCACGGAATGAATATCTGGATATCCTGAAAGACTATCAGCAGCGCGATCGCAGATTCGGAAACGTATGACCCTTTCCTCTCACGTCAAACGCTGGCTGACAGGCCTTACGGCGCTCCCGATCCTGATTTTCTGGCTTGGCTGGGGCAGTCCCCTAATGTTTGCACTGCTGATTGCCTTGGTCTGTTTGCTGTCGCTGCGGGAATATTTTCAAATGGCCTTCAGCAGAAATGCTAAGGACATTTACCCGCCACTGGCCATTTTAGGGTATACCACCGGACTGTCCATAATCTGGGCGGCATATTCCAATTCGTCGGCGTTTATTCTGGTTATCATCACCATTAATTTTCTTTTGTGCGGCTTTTTTTTATTGCCCCGTTACAAAACCGAACCCTCCATCGTTGATGCTGTTGCCATGCAAATACAGGGAATGGTATATATTCCGGTTCTGATTGCAAGTTTGATCCATATTCGCAATACGAATGCCGGTATTCTGTGGATATTTTTTCTTCTGGCAATTGTTTTTGCAGGAGATATCGGGGCCTATTATGCGGGTTCGTATCTGGGCCGCCACAAACTCTGCCCGTCGGTTAGCCCCAAGAAAACCATTGAAGGCTCTATCGGCGGGCTCTGCGCCAACCTGCTGGTCGGCGGGACCATCAAGGCCATGTTTCTTCCATCGCTTCCCTGGGCAGCGTGTATGGTCATGTTCCTGCTCATCGGCGCAGCAGGACAGATAGGCGATCTGTATGAGTCTGCCTTGAAACGATCGGTGCAGATCAAGGATTCCGGCACATTATTGCCCGGTCACGGGGGAATACTGGACCGGATCGATGCACTGCTCTTTGCATCGCCGGTTGCACTCATTTTCAAAGAATACATTCTTTATTAACTTCCTTCGAATCTGTGGTTTATTATGAAATCCCTTTGCATACTCGGGTCAACGGGCTCTATTGGCCAAAATACCCTCCGCATTGTGGAACAGTTTCCCGAACTGTTCTGTGTCAAAGCCCTTGCTGCCAAATCCAACATCACCCGCCTTGCCGAACAGATCCAAAGGTTTCGGCCAGAAATGGCAGTGGTTTTTGATTCGAATTCGGCTCAAATGCTTTCGCAGCTGCTGCCGGTCGAACTCAAAATCGATATTCTATCCGGTCCTGACGGGTTAAAAGCCGCTGCCACGCTCGGTTCAGTCACCCTGGTGGTGGGAGCAATGGTGGGAGCAGCAGGCCTTATTCCGGTTCTGAATGCCATCTCTGCCGGTAAAGAGATTGCCATTGCCAACAAGGAAACCCTGGTCATGGCCGGAGACTTGGTGATGGACCTGGCCGCAAAACGAAAGATTCGAATTCTTCCCATAGACAGTGAGCACAGCGCGATTTTTCAGTGTCTTCAGGGCAGCGACAGCAAGGCCGTTCAAAAGCTGATATTGACCTGCTCCGGAGGTCCGTTTCGCCATAAGCCAATGAATGAATTTTCCGGCATCACGGTTTCAGATGCCCTTTCCCACCCCAACTGGGAGATGGGAAAGAAAATCAGCATAGATTCAGCCACCTTGATGAATAAAGGCCTTGAGGTGATCGAGGCACATCATTTATTCGGGCTTCCCCGGGACCGGATCGATGTTGTCATTCATCCCCAAAGTGTGATACATTCCATGGTAGCATTTCAGGACGGATCGGTTATGGCGCAGATGGGAATACCGGACATGAAAACAGCCATTGCTTACGCGCTGTCTTATCCGCAGCGGCTCCCGCTTGGACAGGCCCTGCCGGATTTTCCCCGGATCGGCGCCCTGACGTTTGAAACCCCGGACATGGATAAATTTCCCTGTCTCAAGCTTGCCTACATTGCCTGCGATGTCGGTGAAACGCTGCCTGCCGTGCTGAACGCATCCAACGAGATTGCGGTTCAAGCCTTCCTGGATGGGAAAATAGGCTTTTCCGACATCCCCGGAATCATTCGGGAGACGATGGACCATCACCCGGTCTTCATGTCTCCGGGCCTGGACGAAATACTTTGGTCAGATGCCTGGGCAAGGGTTGCTGCAACCACAGCTGTTGAAAGATTACGCAAATAAGAGGAACCCGTTTTACAAATTCATTATGACAACCAATATATTTTCATTTATCGTTGTGCTCAGTGTCCTGATTCTGGTGCATGAGCTCGGCCATTTTCTGGTGGCAAGGCTTTTTGGCGTGGGAGTTCTTAAATTCTCCCTGGGGTTTGGACCGCGAATCGCCGGTAAGACCATTGGCATTACTGACTACCGGCTTTCGGCAATTCCTCTAGGCGGTTACGTCAAGATGGTCGGGGATGAACCCGATGCCGAAATTTTGCCGGAAGACATTCCCCTGTCGTTCAACCATAAGCCGCTTCTCAATCGCTTTCTGATTGTCGCTGCCGGCCCTTTTTCCAATCTGCTGCTGGCAGTGGTTATTTTTTTCGGTCTTTTTCTCATCACAGGCATCCCCATTCTCAATCCCGTTATCGGGAAAATCGACTCCGCTTCCCCTGCCGCTCTGGCCGGAATTCAGATTAGCGACAGGGTTACAGCCATCAATGGCCGGGCCATCGACAGCTGGGAAACGATGGCCGGAATGATTGCCTCCAGTCAGGGTCGGGATCTGACCCTGACCCTTCTTAGGCAGGGCCAGCCCTTGGATGTTGTGGTGACCCCTCAGCCGAAACCCTCTAAAAATATTTTCGGAGAATCCGTTGACCGGTATGTGATCGGCGTGATGTCCTCCGGGGATGCGCATTGCGGAGTTGACGGCCCTCAGCATCGTCAAACTGATTCAGGGAACCGTATCCACCAAGACGCTGGGCGGCCCCATTATGATTGCTGAGATGGCCGGACAACAGGCCAAGGAAGGCGCAGCCAGCCTGATATTTTTCATTGCCCTTCTCAGCATCAATCTCGGCATTCTCAATTTTCTGCCCATTCCCGTACTGGACGGCGGCCATCTGTTCTTTTTTTTGATCGAAGCAGTCATCCGGCGTCCACTCAGTATTCGCGTTCGGGAACTGGCCCAGCAGGTCGGTATCGCCGCGCTGGCTCTGTTGATGATTCTCGTGTTTTACAATGATATCACTCGGATTTTCTTTACAGGATAACAATTTAGAGGTTTTTGGCATGCCACACCGACTTGAGATCACGCTAAAACCCGGCTTGTTTGACGCCGAAGGCCAGGGGATCCGCAACAAGACCCGGAACTATTTTGGCATTAGCCTGAATACTGTCCGGACCATTCAGGTGATCACGATAGATGCGACGTTGACCCCCGATCAACTCATCAAGGTTCAGGCCGAGATCTTTACCAATCCGGTGACACAGGTTTCCGCCTATTCCCCCCTTTCCTTCGATTTCGACTGGACCATCTGGGTGGGTTTCAGGCCCGGCGTCAAGGACAATGCCGGCAGCACGGCTGTTGAGGCGGTCGAAGATGTTCTGGGGATCCGTCTAAAACCCGGGGAGGCGATATACACCTCAAAACGATACTGCATTCAGGCTGAGGATTTGACGGATGTTCAGGCGAATACCCTTGCCGGCGAGCTTCTGGCAAATGACATTATCCAGCAATGGCGGATTTTCTCAAAATCAAACTGGGATCCGGCCGTCGGCATCGGCATAATGATCCCCAAAGTCCAACTCAACCACAACCCGGCTGTCGCCGCCATTCCCGTGGACAGCGACGAGAATCTGGAGGCCGTCAGCCTGACCCGAAATCTGGCCTTGAATCCAAATGACATTCCCATCATCCGCCAGTATTTTTTCAATCCGGAGGTCCGGCAGGATCGCACCAAATGGGGGCTTTGCGATCCCACCGACATCGAGCTGGAATATCTTTCCCAGGCCCGAAGCGACCATTGCAACCACAATACCTTCAGAGGACTTTTCCGGTATCGGAATCTTGATACCGGAGATAGCGTGACCGTCAACAACCTGTTTAAGACCTGTATCGAAGCCCCGACCCTGGCGCTTAAAGCGCAGAAACCCTGGGTGATATCGGTCCTGTGGGACAATGCCGGAGCCGCCCGTTTTGATGATGACCATTATTATGTCATCACCGGAGAGACGCATAACTCGCCCTCTAACATGGAAGCCTATGGAGGCGCCATCACTGGAATTGTGGGTGTATACCGCGATCCACTGGGAACCGGCAAGGGCGCCCGCCTGATCATGGGAAGCTACGGCTTCTGCGTGGGACCCAGAGATTATTCCGGGAACCTGAAACCCCGTCTTCATCCCAGAAGACTTCTGGATGGCATTGTCGAAGGGGTCCGGGATGGCGGAAACAAAAGCGGCATTCCCACCACCTTCGGCCAGACCCTGTTTCATCCCGGATACATGGGCAAATGCCTGGTTTTTGTCACCGCGCTCGGCATCATGCCCGCCAAAATCGACGGACATCCCGCAGAGGACAAAAAAACCTCGGCCGGCGACCTGGTCATCATGTGCGGTGGAAGGGTGGGCAAGGACGGCATTCACGGCGTCACGGCATCTTCGGAAGC
>JAPLJE010000418.1:6472-9244 GCA_026388755.1 Deltaproteobacteria bacterium
CATCCTCAGAAGTCTTTTCGCAGCATACGCCGGCCGGACACGTTCAGATCGGCGATCCCTACACCCAGAAAAAAATGCATGATTTTCTGCTGGAAGCCCGGGATTCGGGTCTGATTCAGTTCATCACGGATAATGGCGGCGGCGGCCTTTCATCCTCCATCGGTGAATCTGCTTTGTCTTCAAACGGATGCGCCATTCAGCTGGAGAAAGTTCCACTGAAATACGAGGGGTTGGACCAGTGGGAAATCTGGATTTCCGAATCCCAGGAACGCATGACCCTTGCCATAAAGCCAAAACATCTGGACGCATTCATGTCCCTTTCCCGCAAACATGCCGTGGAAAGCACCGTGATCGGAGAATATACCGATTCCGGCAAACTTCATATTACCTATGAGGGCACAACCTGTGCCTGGATTGACCTGGATCTGCTGTCATCCGGATTCCCCCAATGGGAATTCGATGCCGACTGGCAGAGTCCGGAAACCCGGGGACTCTTTGAACCCGTTCTCAAAGCACCTGGCGATTACCGCCGCCTGCTTCTGGACATGCTGTCCCGGCCCAATCTCTGTTCCAAGGAATGGATCACCCGTCAGTATGATCACGAAGTGCAGGGCTCGAGTGTCATTAAACCCCTTGTGGGAAAAGACCGGGATATTGGCAGCGATGCGTCCGTTATCCGCCCGGTGTTGACATCCGAGCGCGGAATTGTCTTTACCCAGGCCCTGCTTCCTTTGTATTCACAGATAGACGCCCATGCCATGACAACCTGCACCATTGACGAGGCAGTGCGAAGGCTCGTTTCCGTGGGCGGAGACATGGACCAGATCGGCGGTGTGGACAATTTCTGCTGGCCCAGCATTCAATATCACCCGGTGAACAACCCGGACGGACGTCTGAAGGCCGCTCAGCTCGTGCGCTCCTGTCTGGCCCTGAAAGAGGTGTGTCTGGCCTACGCTATTCCGCTTCTTTCAGGCAAAGACAGCATGTATGTGGACGGGCATCTTGCTGGCAAATATGGCGAAACCCACAAGATCTCCGCCCTTGAAACCCTTCAGTTTTCAGCCAGTTCCATTATTTCCGACATTACCCGGTGCGTGACCCTGGATCTCAAGGCAACGGGCGATCGGGTCTATGTTCTGGGCGCAACGCGAAACGAGTTGGGCGGGTCCGAATATTATGACCATTTTGGATATGTGGGACTGAATGTTCCCCAGGTCTTTCCGGACCAGTTTCTTCCGATGTACCGGGCACTTTCCAAGGCCATCGAAAACCGCCTGGTTGCTTCCTGCCACGGCATCTACAGCGGGGGCCTGGGAATTCATCTGGCGCTGGTCGCCATGGCCGGCAACCTGGGCATGACCATCGATCTTTGCCTCCTTCCACTTGAAGAACCCATGAGAGACGATCTGGCGCTGTTCTCGGAATCCGCGGGCCGCTTCATTGTCACCGTATCCGCAGATAATGCGCGGGCCTTTGAGGCGCTGATGACCGGACACCCCCTTGCCTGCGTCGGGAAAACTACGGATGAAGCCGGCGACCTTGAAATCCGGAAAGTATCCGGAGATCCGCTTCTGCGTGTTTCGGTAACCGACTTGAAGACTGCCTGGAAAAAGCCTTTTGGAGCGTTGATATGAGCCAAGTGAATGTTTTGATTCAAACCGGCTATGGGCTGAACTGCGATCTTGAGACCGCTCATGCTTTCGAGCTTGCAGGCGCTACTCCTACCCGGATACACATCAATTCCCTGGTGGACGGGTCCGTTCGACTGGAATCCTATCAGATCCTGGTTTTTGGCGGCGGGTTCAGCTGGGGAGATGACCACGGGGCCGGAGTGATTCACGCAGTTCGGCTCAAAACCCATATCGGCGGGCAGCTTCTGGAATTTATCAACCAAGGGAATCTGATCATCGGTATCTGCAATGGATTCCAGACTCTTGTGAATCTTGGCCTGCTGCCTGGTTTCGATGGAAATTACCGCCAGCGTTCGGTTGCTCTCACCTTCAACGACTGCGGCAATTTCAGAGACCAGTGGGTTTCCCTTAAAGCAGAACCCAACTCCCCCTGCGTGTTTACAAAAGGAATGGACGGGCTTGAGCTCCCGGTTCGCCACGGCGAGGGAAAATTCTATGCAGACCCTGCCGTCATCAGCCGGCTGGAGGAAAACCATCAGGTCGCGCTGCGCTATTGCCTGCCGGACGGCGCTCCGGCAAACGGCAGTTTTCCCCATAATCCCAATGGATCGGTTCGGGATATTGCCGGGATTTGCGATCCCACCGGCAGGATTTTCGGCCTCATGCCGCACCCGGAAGCTTATCACCATTTCACCAATCATCCGGACTGGACCCGAATCCAGGAGGCGAATCGGCGAAATGGCGTCACTACCGCTCCTGGAGTGACACCGGGGATCCGTATTCTTGAAAACGCCGTCAATTTCATTCGATCCCGATGACGACATTTTCGATAAAAACCCTGGGGTGTAAGGTCAATCAATTTGAATCCGAAACCCTGGAGCAGTCACTCGTCAACCAGGGGTACCGGCCGGCCGGCGGGGAGGAAGCTGATCTTTGCATCATCAACACCTGCACTGTTACGCAGAAGGCCTCCATGCAATCCCGGCAGGCCATTCGCCAGGCCATTCGCGCCAATCCCGGAGCCAGAATTCTGGTTACCGGCTGCTATGCCCAGACCGAACCCGAAGCCATTCAAAGAATCGCCGGCGTCCATGACATTGTCGGCCATGGCGACAAGTCAAGGATTCCGGAAAAACTATCC
>JAPLJE010000692.1 GCA_026388755.1 Deltaproteobacteria bacterium
ACAATATCCTGAAGCAGTTCATCCAGTTTGTCATTTCCATCCAGTTTATTCAGAAGCTCGGAAAGCCTGCCTCTTGCGTCAACAAGTTTTCGCAGGGGGTCCACTTGTTTTGCAATCTGCTCGGGGTGAAAATCATCCAGGGATTTGAACCGGAGTTCAACCGCCAGCTGGCTGCCGTCATTTGTGAGCTTGTTGTCCACTCGGTAGGCAAGCCTGGGTTTCATGCCGGCCAGAACATTGTTGAAATTGTCGCGGTCAATTTCAACAAATTTTCTTTCCTTCATTTTCGGAAGCGGTTCATCGGGTTTTCCGGACAGATCAGCCAGCACTCCGACCACAAAAGGAATTTCCTTCATTTCAATTGCATTTCCCACTTCCACATCATAGGTGATCTGGACCCTGGGTGATCTGACCCGGTCCAGGGTATGCTGCAAACTTTCCTTGGCCATGCTATCCTCCTTTTTGATTAAGCAAAAAGTAATGTTCGGAATGTTTCATAATAAGGTGTTGATCATCGCTTATACTCTATTGCCTTTGTGACATCCAGAGTACATAGTCGTGTCATCAGCTCCCTTGCCCGCTGCAGATCTTCATCTGAAGCGCCTTCAGCCGTAAGGCATTGATAGAGGGTGGCTAAAACATCTGCAATCCAAATGGGAGACTCCCATTTGGCAAGATGCAATTCATCAACTAAAGCATTCAGGGATTCTGCCATGGGCCTGGCAAGATCGTGGCGGCCGGCTTTCAAACAGAGTTTCGCCATAAGGAGGCGGAAATTCGTTTTTTCCCGCACAGATTGTGCGCTGCATGAGGCGCCAAGCAGCTGTTCCAGTGCCTGTTTGATGCCCGCTGTCTTAAATTTTGTTAACGCAGCCTGCCACACCGTTTCTTCAATACCGGCGGATCCCAGCAATCGATTGACACGATAGGCGCCATCGGAAATGCGGAATCCACCCTCAACTGCCGGGGATGGAATCTCAAGAGGCGTTCTGGCGTCGGAATTCTCTTCTGGCGCTGCTTCGGGTGTTACTTGTGGGGCTCCGGTAACCGGGTCAGGCTCCTGTATCTTCTTTTCTTTAAGGATTTTTGAAACAAGAAGCTCACAGTCCTCCAGTGACGTTTTCAATTCGGTCAGCCGCGGCGCCTCCCTGCCGAATTTTTCATCAACGGTTTCATCAAGTCGCTTAAAAGCCTCTATACAGGCCGACACATTTTCGGCGAGTATTTGGTAAAAAGCCTTTGAGGAAAGACCCACCGCATTGTCAAACTCCTCGGCGGTCAATTTTCCTTCAACGATTAATTCTTCCCGTGCCAGCCGCTTGGGTTCATCCACCTCACCGTTTTGTTTTCGGGTGTCTTTCTCAGAGCCTACCTGGCGGGATTCCTGCCACTTCATCCAGGAGTATCCGGGAGTGGTTCGATCAGTCAGGGGAATCTGTTTGATCGGCAGCCAGAGCTTCTCATTTAAAAACTCAAGGGGACCGATTCGATATTCAAGATCGTTTTCCTCGATCTGAGGATAAAGCTGCTCCCAGAACTCCTGCAGAAAGCCGGTGATGATGTGGAGGCCGGCGGCAACGCCGGCAAAGCCTTCGGTATTGGCTAATGCCTCCACCAGAAAGGCGGCGATCTGCAGGTCCTTGGTTTTGTTGCTCAGGGCCTCACAGGCAAGGGCGATGATCTTGTTCCAGTCCGATGTTTTAATGTCCCGCTGCCAATCCCCTCGATCCAGGGGGTCATCGGCCCTCCTGGCCTCCTTTAATTCTTCATAGGCGGCCGTGTAGCGAATGTCTTCGCCTGCGGGATTGTCACCTGGAATCGGTGCCAGAATGATTTGGATATCAATGGCCATGTTCATTTCCCAGTTTTTATGAAGTTTTTGATAACCCATCTGTTGCCGGTGGAGGATTACACAGCATTTCCCGAATCTCCAGAAGCGCCATGTCCGTCTCCCCGATCTGAAGCACCTGTTGTCCCACACCCCTGGCAAACGGTCCGCCGAGTGTCTGCCAGTCCGTCATTTGACCGAGCCTGACCCGCTCGTCTTCATGGGATGAAGATGCGGCATACAGCACCGGCAGGTAACAGTTCGCGGTGAGACCGCTCCAGGCCGTGATGTTTGCTGAAACCCAGAGAAGATCCATCAGCGTTCTGGGTGGGGAAATGATCATTTCCCGGATCGATGCAAAGGGAATCCAGATGTAACGCTCGTGAACAAAGGCTTCCAGAAAGCATGATACTCTGCTGTCCGTATTGCTGATCCCGGTAAAAGGTGTTTGGTTAATCGTGCCAGGAATAGCGGAGCGCTGTGCGTCGGATCTATGAAAAAGGGGTTCAGCTTCTTCCGGAGCGTCAGCCGCTATTTTTTCCAGGGCCGACCAGTAGGTATCGAGCCATGGGGGGGCTTCGGTCAAAAAGGCGGGGCGGCGGTGAAGCTGGAGCACCTCCAGACGCTCCCTTTCAGCCTGGATGAGGTTCCGGTAAACTTGCACCCCTGTTTCTCTTTTCGGGTCCTGAGTACAAATGGCATCTAGATGGCGCTCCGCCTTGTCCCACTCTCCGCAAAAACAAAG
>JAPLJE010000204.1:0-4280 GCA_026388755.1 Deltaproteobacteria bacterium
TAGCGGTTTTGATGGTTTCCAGACTCCGCGCGCCTTCCTGAATCGCCTCCAGAATCCGGCCTTTGGACACTTTTGAACAGTAACAAACCATCTCACTTGAAGGCGCCATTAAAATATCTTCAGTAAAAAGCATCGCTTCTCTACCTCCTACGCTACTGATTTATAATGATTTCCACTCCTGATGGACCCGCCCCAGGCTGAGGTCCAGAATCAACCTGGCGATACTCACGGAACGCTGCGCCTGTTTGAGCAGCGACTGGTTGGTCAGCAGCGCCGCCTCGGCATCCAGAACAAAATTGATCACACTCCGGCCGGCTTCATATTTAAGCCGCTCGTTGCGAAGGACTTCTTTGGCCTGGACAACCGATTGCCGGGTGGCCTCCACTCGCTTTCCAGCGCTTTCCAGCTCGGCAAGCGCGCTCTTTACTTCTTTTTCGATATTGAGCCGAAGCTTCCTTTCGGCGGTTTTGGCAAGCTCGGCCTGTGCGGTTGCAGATGCGATCTGCCCGGTTCTCAAGCCGGCGTCAAAAAGCGGAAACGTGACGCGGAGGCCAATCCCCCAGTCATCGGCTGTAGTGTCCGGACTGGCTGCCTGTGGGCCGGCGCTGGATGACGGATTACTCCCCGCGTATTCATAGACGCCGCCCCGAAGTTCGATGCGCGGCCACCGGGAGCGATGCGCCGCTGTTTTCTGGGACTGAGCCGCCTGGATTTCATGCTGCTGGGAAACCAGGTCCGGCCGGTTCGTCATGGCTTCCTGTACCAACTCCGGCACGCTTTCCGAAACAACCGGCAGTATTTTTTCCGGAACCGCATAGACCAGCGGCGGCAGATCGCCTTCATATCCCATGTCCGCTGCAAGCTGGTTGACCGTGACGCGGCGACCCGCTTCCAGCGTTGCCAGATCGCTTTCAATCTGGGCCAGTCGGGCGGAAATCTTGAGCACATCGGCGGGAACGGCCCTGCCGGCATCAGCCAATTCCTGAGTCTGGGTCATCACCGCCTGAAGGCTTTTTCGGGTGGACTGGGCCGCTTCCATCAGGTCGTCATAGGTCAGGGCCTTGAGATACAGGGAGGCCACATCGTAAGCCACCTGCTGTTTTTGCCGGTCCTGGATAAACTGCGATGAAACGATCCGTTCCCGGGCTGCCGCCAGTTCGCTGGATGTCTTTTCAAAATCCCACACCAGGACTTTCAATTCGGCGCCTGCCGAAAATAGGGTGTCTGAAAACCGGATCACCTGCGGAGCGGTGGCCGGTGGATAGGCATGGTCATGGCCGGCATGGCTCGTATCTCCGAAGACATCCACCTGCGGCAGCAGCGCCGCCCTGGCCGTCTGAGCGGCGCCTTCGCGACGAACGGTTTCAAATCGGGCGGATTGCAGGTCCGGATTGTGTTTCATTGCATAATCGATTGCCTGCTCGATCGTCATTTCGGTGGCCGTTTCCGGGGCGGGCGACGTGTCTGCGCCTGATGCGGGAATTGCCGCTGCGGACAGTAAAAATATCAGCAAAACTGTCCAGACGTGCCGCTTTTTCGGTTCAGCTGTTTTTGAAATCAATTTTTTCATACGTGTCCTCCGCCGTCTGCAGGGATCGCCGGCCGGAGATGCTCCGGCAGCCCGCACCCCGGCTTCTTCGCATAGATCAGGTAATAGGCGACTGGAATCACGAAAAGACTGAAAAGGGTGGAGGCGATGAGCCCAAAAATAAGCGACCAGGCCAGTCCCGCAAAAACCGTGTCCAACGTGATGGGAAAGGCGCCGAGCATGGCCGCCCCCGATGTCAGAAGGATCGGACGCAGCCGTACGGCGCAGCTTTCCACGATGGCGGGAATCAGCGCTTTTCCCCGGCTCAGGGAAATGTGGATAAAATCGATGATGATGATGGAGTTTCTCGTCACGATTCCCGACAGGGCAATCATTCCCATCATGGCGGGAGACGAAAAAAACATGGGAGTCAGGAACTGGCCCACCATGCGGACCCCGACATGGTTCAAAAGCCAGTATCCGGGCATGACGCCGATCACCATGAGCGGAATGGCCAGCATGATGACCAGGGGCAGGCCGAATGATCCGGTCTGATAGACCAGCAGAATATAAATGCCCAGCAGTGCCCCCAGAAAGCCGATCCCCAGATCCCGGAAGATATGAACGGTGAGGCGCATTTCGCCTTCATCCCACCATTGCACCCGAATGCCTTCCGGAATCGCCCATAACACCCCGCCGCCTTTGTGCATGAGCGTGCGTCCCTGAAGCGGACGGGCTTTTGCATCCGACACTCCGGGCCCCGCGGGATGCATCTTTTCGGGAAGCGTGTTGTCAGCCTGAATATCCATGATCGTCTCCACCGGAGGCCTTCCCGCCATCTCCGCCGTGACATACACGACCGGATCCAGATTGCGGTGGTAAATCGTTTTGTCCTCCAACGTTTCCTGCCAGTGTCCCAGCTCGGCGATGGGAACCAGATTTCCCCGTACGCCTTTTACATACACACGGGAGAGATCAAACGTGTTCGAGCGCTGAGCCCGCGACGGCCAAACCACGATATGAAGGGAGTTGCGTTCGTCCGGGACAGCCAGCGTGCCGGCAGATGCACCCTCCAGGCACATGCGGATGGTCCGGCTGATATCTTCGGTGGTGATGCCGTTGAGGGCGGCCTTTTCCTTATCAACCACAAAGACTTTCTTTACCTGATCTTCCTCAACCGTATCATCCACATCGACTACGCCGGGTTCGCGAAGCATCCGGGCTTTGACAATCCGGGATGCGGCGATCAAATCATCATAGCTCTGGCCGGGCCGGCCGTAAACAGCGGCGACAACCGTTGACATGACCGGGGGGCCTGCGGGAAGTTCCACAATCTTGAGCTTGGCGCCGGTGCGTGCGGCAATGGCACTCAGATCGTCACGCAGTCTCAGAGCAATCTCATGGCTGGCGGCAAGCCGTTCCGTCTTGTGGATGAAGTTCACCCGGATATCGGCCCGGTTGGGGAACTCCCGGAGAAAATATTTACGCGAAAGTCCGTTGAAATCCACCGGAGAATGCGTGCCGACATAGGCTTCGAAATCGGTGGCTTCGGGAACGGATTGCAGATAATTTTCAAAATCCCGGACAACCGCATCCGTGCGTTCCAGAGTGGTCCCCGACGGCATGTCGATGACCAGCAGCAGCTCGTCCTTGTTGTCGAAGGGAAGCTGTTTGGGCTGCACCCGGCGCGTGGCTACCAGTGAAAGGCTGGCAAGAAAAGCCAGAAAAATCACGAACAGAAATCCGTAGGACAGCAGCCGATTTTTTAAAAGCGGCTCCAGCAGTGGCCGAAACATGCGATACAGCCGCGTTTGTGTGATATCCGCCGGTTCGTGCGGTGCCTGAGCGAATTCATCCGAATTTCTCTTTTTTGCGTAGCGGCCTTTCAGGGCGTGATAGGCCAGCCATGGCGTGATGGTGAACGAGACGAACATGGACATGAACATTGTGACGGGAACGTTTACCGCCATGGGCCGCAGATAATCGTGCATTTCTTCGGTCACGAAAAACAGCGGCAGAAAGGAGATGATGACCGCAATGGTTGCGGCGATCAGCGGCGGCCGCACTTCGTTGACCGCCTCCAGAACGATGTCGCGCGTGGCGCTGCCCATCATTTCAAAATGGCGGTGGATGTTTTCCACATCGACGATGGGGTCATCCACCAAAAGTCCCAGCGAGACCGTCAGGGCAAACAGGGTCACCCGGTTGATGGAAAAGCCGAAGAGGTAATTGACGGCAAGGGTCAGTCCGAAAACGCACGGTACCGCCACCGCCACCACGAGCGATTCGGTAAAGCCCAGGCCCATCGTCAGCAGGGCGATGACCACGATGATGCCGACCGCAAGCCCTTCCACCAGTTCATTCACTTTGTCGTTGGCCGTGATGCCGTAATTTCGGGTGATGGCGATGCTCACGTCATCCGGAACCACTTCTTTTCGAATGGCATCCATACGGGCCAGGATACCTTCGGCCACCCGGACGTTGTTGGTGCCTTTCTGTTTGGCAATGGCGATGGTCACCGCCGGCTGCGAAAGCGGAGGTTTCGGGGAATCGGATGCGCCGCCGATCCACTGGCCGGTGGCTCCCGCTTCCTTGCGGTGGGTCCAGGCGGGTCCGGCGCTGAAGCGTACGTAACTGGTCACTTCCCCCGGACCGTCCGTCACCCATGCCACATCCTTCAGGTAAACCGGCCGGTCGGCGCCTCCTGCGGATGCAATCCTGTCGGTGGATACGCCCACCACCAGCGATTCCA
>JAPLJE010000204.1:4291-5873 GCA_026388755.1 Deltaproteobacteria bacterium
TCCACATCCTGCTTGCCGGACAGAAATCTGCCGGCCTCCACGCGTACTTGCCGATCTGTCAGTGAAAACTCTCCTGCCTGAAAATTGACGTCCGCCCCCTGCAGGGCGCGGCTGATGTCCAGCGGCGTGACATGGAAGGCGGCCATGGCTTCGGGATCGGGTCGCACCAGAATCTGGCGGGGCCTGCCGCCGATAATGGAGGTAATTCCGGCATCGGTAACGGACTGAAGCCGGTCCATCACCTCTTCGGCGATGCGCCGCAGGCTGTAGTCGTCTTCCCGGGGGCTGGTAAAGGTAAGGGATAGGATGGGGACATCATCGGTTTCAACGGGTTTTACGACGTAGCCCGTCACGCCGGTCGGAATGCGGTCGCTGTTCTGGTCAAGCCATTTGCGGAGTTTCACCAGACTTTTTTCCCGGTCCTGGCCCACAAAAAAGCGGACCGTGACAATGCTTTTTCCGGGAAGCGACCTTGAATAAACATATTCGACGCCGTCGATCTGAAACAGGTATTTTTCCAGACGAGCGGAAACGAGTTGTTCCACCTCCCTGGCTGAATGTCCTGGAAATGAGACATAAATATCGGCTACCGGCACCACGATCTGGGGTTCTTCCTCACGCGGGGTCACCATCAGTGAAACGATACCGACCGTAATGGAGAGCAGGATCAAGATCAGCGAAAGGTTGGATCCCAGAAAGGCACCGACGATGCGGATGGGCAGACTCTCATGTCCGGGTTTCATGGCGTCCCCCCCTGAGATGCAGGACAGACCACTTTTTCTTCCGCGGCAAGGCCGCTTAAAATTTCCACCTGATCGCCTGTTTGCTCGCCGGTTTGAATCGCGCGCCTCTGGATATGGTTGCCTGCAACGACATCCACAAGGGTGAGCTGGCCGATCCGGATGACTGCATTTTCTGGAATCAGTATTTTAGTGGTCTGATGAATGGGAATGGAGAGGCGGCCGAACATGCCGGGATACAGCCCGTCGGTGCGGGGCAGCATGATGCGAGCGATGACGGTCCGGCTGGTCGGATCGATCGACGGGACGATCTCAACGAGCTTGCCGTCCATTTTTTCTCCGGTGGCGGCAATGCGGACCGAATAGGTTTTCCCGATGCGGAGCACTGAAGCTTCCTGCTCGCGGACGTTGGCCTCCAGCCACAGGCGACCTTGCTCATATAGAGTCAGCAGCGGATTGCCGGGCGCCGACAGGTCCCCGACATCGGCCAGCTTGTCGATAACAACGCCGGTTGCGGGGCTACGGATCGCGGCGTAGGTCAGCGAAACATCCGATTCCCGCAGGGCCTCTCGGGTGCGCTGTACGTCGGCTTCGGCTGTCCGGAGCCGCATGTCCGTCTGATCGAATTCGGATCGGGGAATCACCGCCCTTTCCATGAGCGGCTTGTCACGCCGGAAATCGCTGGCAGCCAGATCCCGGGTGGCTTCGGCGTGGCGCATGGTTTCCTGTGCCTGTGCCGATCTGGCCGTGATGTCCCGGGAATCGAGGCGTGCCAGAAGTTCATCTTTTTTGACGCGCTGCCCGGCCCGGACCCGCATTTCGAGAATGTTGGCCGAAATGCG
>JAPLJE010000424.1 GCA_026388755.1 Deltaproteobacteria bacterium
CCTCTGCCTTTTCGGCCAGATCTTCAAGACCGCTCAGATTTTTGGCGTCTTCAACGGTTTTCCGGATTTCTACCAACAGATCCTTGAAGGGCTGACCCTTGTTGAGCCCCAGTTTTCTTCCCAGAAGATCCATGGCCTGAATGCCGTTCGTGCCTTCGTAGATATGGGTGATCTTGCAATCCCGGAGAAGCTGTTCCTGGGGATATTCCTTGGTATAACCATATCCGCCGAAAATCTGAATCCCCTGACTGCATACCTCAAATGCCCTGTCCGAGACATAGCCCTTGGCAATGGGAATCAACAGATCAATGAGTCCCTGATACCGGGCTTTTTCTGCCGGGTCCTTGCTGACATGGATCATGTCCTCGCAAAAGCCGATGAAATAGATAATGCTCCGGCCCCCTTCCGTATAGGCCTTCATGTTCAGCAGCATCCGGCGCACATCCGGGTGTTGAATGATGGGAACCGGGGGAGCATCCTTTCCGCCGGCCAGAAGATGCCTGCCCTGGACGCGTTCCCTGGCGTAGTTCAGCGCATTCTGCAAGGATGCAGACGCGCATCCCAGTGCCTGCATGCCCACATCCAGGCGGGCTTCGTTCATCATGACGAACATGGCCCGCATGCCTTTGTTTTCTTCACCCAGCAGGGTTCCCCGGCACTGACCCTTCCCGCCCACGGTCAAGGAGCAGGTAGGGCTTCCGTGGATGCCCATTTTTTCTTCAATGCCGGTGCAGACGACGTCATTGGCTTCTCCCAGGCTGCCGTCGTCGTTGACCCAAATTTTCGGGGCCAGAAATAGGGAAATACCGGAGGTTCCCGCGGGCGCGCCTTCGATACGGGCCAGAACCGGATGGATGATGTTTTCCACCAGGTCATGCTCCCCGCTGGAGATAAAAATCTTGTTTCCGGTCAGGGAATACGTGCCGTCATCGTTTTTCACGGCGGTTGTCGTCAACGCGCCCACATCCGAGCCGGCCTGAGGTTCGGTGAGGAGCATGGTCCCTGACCATTCACCGTTGTACATTTTTTTCAGAAAGAGATTTTTTTGTTTTTCCGTACCGAATCTCTCCACCAGTTTTCCGGCCCCGTGAGACAAAAGGATGGTCAGGGTAAACGGGAAATTGGCCCCGTAAAAATAGTTTTTGACTGCCTGGGAGACGGCCGCCGGCATTCCCTGTCCACCCCATTTGGGATCATCGCACAAGGCAATCCACTCGCCTTCCTTGAAAAGATCATAAATGCGATGAAAAGGTTCCGGAGCCTTGACCGTGCCGTTTTCAAATTTGCATCCTTCCTCGTCGGCGATTTTCAGAACGGGCAGCATTTCTTTAACAGCCAGATTGCGGGCTTCGGAAATGATCAGATCCACTGTTTTTTTAGTAAACTCGGCAAAGCGTTCGTGTTTTGCCAGTTTTTCAACTTCAAGCTGTTCGTGAAGGACAAACTCCACATCTCTTTTGTCCGTTATCACCTGTGCCATAATCATGTCTCCTTAATTTATTTTCAGGTTTATTTCATTTCCATGGGGCCGGCCGCGGCCCGCCGGGCAGAGGGTGGCAAAGCCCGGTCTGGCGGCTTCTTTTAAAGTCATGCCGTGCAGGACGGCGCCGTATGTACCAGCATAAGTCGTGCCAATTAAATTTGATGTTATAATTCATATAGATAAATTATCAACATGAAATAACGATTCCCCGGTACAGTTACATCTGTACTATTTGCCGGTTTTGCCGTATAACTGTTCCATGGTGATGATTATTGAGAACTAAATCCTATCATCGCTTCAATGAAAATATCAACTATTGAATGTCAACCTAAGACCCGGGAAACCATGAGCATCGATAAAAAGGATTTTTTCCGGCAGGTCACGCTCCGGATCTGCGGCAGCCTGGAAATTGAAAAAGCCCTGTGGCAATGTCTGCTGTATATCCGGGATTTTCTGCCGGCCAGTCAGATGAGCCTGCATATCTATCATCGCGATGTGGGTGTTGTGGAGACCGTGGCCAGTGCCACCCGCGAAGGGTTCAGGGCCATGGCCCTGAATTCCCAGCTTTCGGATCTGACGCGAAAAAACATTGAGAAACAGGGATTGATCCGGGTCCGGGCCATTCCCAGGCTCGGGGATGATCCGGTGTGCAGCCCGGTGGCTGAAAAATTCAATGCCCTGGATCTGCCGGCCGTGGTTTCCGACCTGGTTCTGGAAGGAAAGCTTCTGGGAGTTCTGGCCATTTTCGGAAATGGACGGACTCATTTCACGGCGGAACATGTTCAGCTCATCGGCACCATCAACGAGCCTTTTGCCGTGGCTCTGACCAACAGCCTGCGATACAGGGAGCTGCAGAAACTGAGGGACCTTCTGGCGGACGACAACCGGTATTTTCAGGATGAACTGCGGCGGATGGTCGGTGAAGATGTCATAGGCGCGGATTCCGGGCTGAAATCCGTAATGGACCTGGTCCGGCAGGTCGCTCCGCTGGATAGCC
>JAPLJE010000818.1 GCA_026388755.1 Deltaproteobacteria bacterium
GTGACAAAAAGGCAGTGCAGGAAGGCGTGTAACAGGGTAAAGGTGGAAGACTGTTCAAGCAGGTTGATTATCGGTAGGTCAGCCACGTCCGGTTTGATGGAAAAAACCTTTGGGTACCTGCTGAACAATGATTTATCTCGTGAAATGAAGTCAGGAGTCAGAAGCCGGAAGTTAGAATTGTAGCGGTAGAAATCATTTATTTGTTATGGCCGTGATGCCATAGACGATAGAACAGGAAATGTTATGATCAAGCGTTATACCCGCAAACCCATGGGAGACATCTGGACCGAGGAGAATAAATATCGGACCTGGCTGAAAGTGGAAATCGCCGCCTGCCAGGCTATGGCGGAAGCCGGAAAAATTCCCCGGAGTGCTCTGGATGTCATTCGGGCCAAAGCCGATTTTTCGGTTGACCGCATCGATGCCATCGAGGCTGAAACCCGGCATGATGTGATTGCATTTTTGACCAGCGTGGCCGAATTCGTAGGCCCGGATTCCCGCTACATCCACCTGGGACTGACCTCATCGGATGTGCTGGATACGAGCATGGCCTGTCTCCTGAAGCATGCCGGTGAAATGATTCTGGAAGACTGCGACCGGCTGCTGTCCGCCATCAAAACCCGCGCCTATGAACACAAAGAGACGGTCATGATCGGCAGATCCCACGGTATACATGCCGAGCCCATTACTTTTGGCCTAAAACTGGCCGTCTGGTACGATGAGATGAAACGCAACCGCAGGCGGATGGAACGGGCGGTTGAGACCATCAGCGTGGGCAAGATTTCCGGGGCAGTGGGGACATTTGCCAATATTTCTCCTCAGGTGGAAGCCCGGGTCTGCCAGATACTGAATTTGAAACCGGCTCCGGCGTCCACCCAGATCATTCAGCGGGACCGGTATGCGGAATATTTTACTACCCTGGCGATCATGGCCTCTTCGATTGAGAAAATGGCCATTGAAATCCGGCATCTTCAGCGTACCGAGGTTCTGGAGGCGGAGGAGTATTTTTCCAGCGGCCAGAAAGGATCTTCGTCCATGCCGCACAAACGCAATCCCATTGGCTCGGAAAATCTCTGCGGTCTGGCCCGGGTGATCCGGGCCAATGCCCTGGCATCGCTCGAGAATGTCCCGCTGTGGCATGAGCGGGACATCAGTCATTCTTCCGTGGAACGGGTGATTGCGCCGGACAGCACCATCTTGATGGATTACATGCTGAACCGTTTAACCGGTCTGATCGGCAATCTTCTCGTCTATCCCGAACGCATGAAAGAAAATCTGAACCGGATGCAGGGTCTGGTGTTTTCTCAGCAGATCCTGCTTGCCCTTGCCGAAGCCGGTATCAGCCGTGAAGACGCCTATCAGTTGGTTCAGTTTCAGGCCATGAAGGTATGGCGGGAAAATGTTGATTTCCAGTCCCTGATTCAGAGCGATGCCAGGATTTCCGAGGTGCTCGGCCAGGAAAAGATTAAAGAAATATTTGACCTTAATTACCATTTAAAGTATATCAACGACA
>JAPLJE010000348.1 GCA_026388755.1 Deltaproteobacteria bacterium
ACGCTGAGCGAAACAACATGGAAATGATCGTTATGGGACACAAAAGCCGAACCGGGCTGGAGAGACTGCTTGTCGGCAGCGTGGCTGTCAAGGTGGTTACTTATGCGCCGTGTTCGGTTCTGGTCATCCGGTAAGCGTTAAAGCAAACCAGCAAGCTTGATCGCGAAACTGAAATCTTCGATGGTTCGTTTGTTAATGATTGGATGTGTCGGTGTAGCCCAGAAAGGGAGCAGTTGCCGCCGGTCAAAAAATGCATCAGGGGCCGAGAATCAAAATGCGTTAAGCACTTGATTTTGGAAAGTTCAAAGTTAAAAATCATGGTGAGTGGCAGTGATGAATAAAAAAAAACATGGACCTGATGGGATTTTTCCGGATTTCTCGCGCCTCATTCAGAGCATTCAGCGCATAGAGGGGAATCCGGATTGTTTCGGCACTGCAGGCGAAGGCTGCGATCGTTTGGACTGCCGATGGCGCTGCTATTGCCTCAAAAAGCCGGAAAATCAGTTAATAACAGAGAATGGTGGGGGAGTGAAACAATGACCGCTTCCGAAGACCATCGATGTGACCAACGATTTGCCTGTAAGATTCCTATCGTTGTTTCTCGCTTTAATTCAAAACATTCCATGGATGCGTTATTGGTGGGTCACGGTATGGAAGGCATCAGTTTTGTATCAACGGATGCCTTCTTGCTGGGAACAGCAGTGATAATCAGGGTAGCGTCTCGCACGGTGAAAGATTCTTGTAACAGTAATCTTGAGATGTTGCCGAGTATCAGAATAGGAGAGGTAAAATGGTGCCGGGAGATTCCTGATGAAACATCCACTGCGTACGAGGTAGGGATCAGATATTTCCCCCAGGTTTATTAGTTTCCGAGAAATCTTCTATAATCATCACCCAAATTTGTGGTGACGGTCATGATCTTTGAGGTTGGTTTTTCGGTTTCAATCATTCCACGACCCACACCGTACAGTTGCGGGCGGTTCGGACGATCTTTCCGGATATGCTCCCGAACAGAAATTCTTCTTTGCGGGAAAGCCCCTTTCTGCCCACCACGAGCGTTGCGTATTCCATAGAATCCCGCTCTGCAAGAATACATTCTGCCATCGAGGGACAATAGCGAAGCGTCGATCGGGTTGAGACATCCTTATCGGCAAAACCAGCGTCTATCAGAATCCTGCGATACTCCTCCAATATCCGATCCATGTGCTGCCGGTGCGCATGATACCATTTTTCTTTTTCTTCTTGGACAGGGAATTCGTCTTCTTCCGGCTCCCGGATCACATGAAGCACGGTTGCTTTAAACCCTTTCATGCCCCCCAACATACCTGCCACGTACTGAACGGCACGGCGGGAATTCTCGGACGCGTCCACAGCGATCAAAATGTTTCGATTCATTTCAGGGTTCATTTCTAATCTCCCGGTTGGAAAAACTGGATTTGAATTCGTTCAAATCATCAAGCAGTTGCAAGGTGTGATCATAAAACACATTAGCACTCTTTGAAAAATGCATCAGTATCCGGTTCAGGTTTTCCGGAATGTAGGGGTAAATCTTGATGAGGTTGGCGACCCGGTTGTTGAACACGATATTGGTATCGTCTTCGCTTAATTCGCCAAAAACCTGAGGGTTGGCCGTTTTTATGTTCGGGATCAGCACATCGCCCATGCCGACCAGATACATGAAAACATTGCCCAGACCGAACAAATCATAGCCATAAATGTTTTCCCTGTGACGGAAATTGTAGTCGAAATCAATCCAGCGACACCTTCCGGTATCCCGGTCCATCAGGATGTGATCCCTGCGGATATCGCCGTGCTTTTCGCCCCGCTCATGCAGAAAACGGATGGCTTCCACGCACTCGATATAATTGTCCAGAATTTCGGGAAAATGCAGGTAGAAATAGGTTTCATGGCCTATCCGGGATGCCAGGTCCCGGATATGATCGGCAATGGTTTTCCCGTAGATGAAATCAAGGATTCTAACGATATTGCTCTGATCATCCCGAACCGAAAAGCCGTGCATGAAATTGGCGTGGTTGCCGATCAAATTAAGAATCCTCGCCTCTTTCCGGGGGCTGCGGAAACATTCAAACTCAATGTCGCCGATACGGGCAATAAAATTTTCGTGGAAAACCAGTTTGATGATTTTTGTTTCCCCTGTGGTCAGGTCAATGGCGCGTTTGACCCAGAATTTGACCTCATCGTCTAGACCAAAACGCCCTTCTTTGGCATTATGGCGGATCAGATACGGTGTGTCGTTGAGAATCACGATGTCACCGTATTCGATACGGAAAAAATCACTGGTATCTTTGTAAATTTTGAACCGATGTCCTGTATCCTGGGAGGGAGACCAGCGAGCTGCCAGTTGGCGAAGCGATTCCTGGGAAAGATTCTCTCTCATACTCATCTCCTCGAAATTTTATCATGGGTAACCGCCAGCTCTGCCGGGGGACTTCTTTGCCGAACAGGAGCTGATTCGTCAAATTAAAAAATGATATAATGCTACACACTAAACATCAAGCGATTTTCCCTTGCTGGGTAGTGTCATCAACTTCATGAGTTCATCTTCCATTGAAAAAAAAGGGGGGGATATTTCTGCAATCCCTTGGAAAGCTCTCCGTAAAGGACATTGTCCATTATTTGATTGGGTAAGGAGCTTGACTTAAGTCAATCCAAGCTGTTGCAGTTTGTGATAATTACAATAAACATGAAAACAAATCCATCCAAAACAAACGAGAAACATTCTTCTCAGCCAAACGCCAATTTTTGTGAAGCGGTGGTTCGTCGATCCGGAGAGAATTTCAGGCGGTGTTTTCATTGTCAGAGCTGTGGAAGCGGTTGTCCTGTGTCCCAGGCCATGACCTATCGGCCCAATGGCGTTATTCGTCTGGTTCAGTATGGTTTGAAGTCCGAGGTTCTTGAGTGTTCGGACATCTGGTTTTGCATGGGATGCAACACCTGTTCCACCGCCTGCCCGATGGCAATCGATATCGCGGCCGTCATGAGCGCACTTCGGGAAATAGCGATTGAAGAAAGTGTCCGAATCGCAGAGCCAGGCATATACAATTTCCATCAGGAAGTTCTAAACTCGATATACCGATACGGCCGAACCCATAAGCTGGAAATCATGATGCGATATAAACTGCGACAACGGGATCTTTTTTCGGATATGGATATGGGATTAAGGATGCTGGCCAAACGAAAACTGGATTTGCGGCCGTCAAAAATCATTAACAAAACGCAGATTCGAAAATTATTTTCGGCTAAAGTTCAAAAGGCAAAAGGAAATAATGATGCACCGTCCTGAAGTCATTGACATCTCCTATTTCCCCGGCTGTTCCCTGGCAACGACAGCAAAGGAGAACAACCAATCCTTGATCGAGGTCTGCAAGCATATGGGATACCGCCTTGTGGAACTGAAGGACTGGAATTGCTGTGGCAGTTCTTCTGCTCACAGCATCAAATCAGAGATGGGATTCCAGCTGTCCTGCCGAAATCTGTCTCTGGCGCCCAAAGGAATCCCACTGCTGGTTGCTTGCCCAAGTTGCATCCTGCATCTCAAGCAAGCCCATCGGCGTTTGATAACGGACACATCAGCCATGGCGAGTTATGAAGCGCGTTGGGGGCGGCTGGCGGATCAGGATCTGAAAATCATGCACTTTTTTGAGCTGATGAACAGTAAAAACAATGTGCTTCCGGATTTGACGCTGAATGGACTGAAATTTGTTCCGTATTACGGGTGTATGCTTGCGAGACCGCCAGAGTTGCGTCATGAAGAAAACTATCATGGCCTGATGGAAAAACTCCTTTCTGCCTATGGAGCCAGCCCCATGACCTGGAACTATGCGTCCAGGTGCTGCGGCACCTTTTTATCGGTAGCCAGACCCGATGTAGTTGAACCTATGGTAAACGAGATTGTTCAAAATGCCATGGATTCCGGCGCCGAATGCTTGATTACGGCATGCGCCATGTGTCACTTGAACCTTGAGATTCGGTGCTCGCTGAAACAGAAAATTCCGATTTTTCACTTCTCTGAAATCTTGTCCCTGGCTTTTCAAATCCGACCGAAAACCGACTGGTTTGCCCGTCACCTGATTGATCCGGCGCCCTTGCTGAAATCGAGAATGTTGATTACTTACTAAAGAAAAATCAACTTATCCCTTTCCAGTCATTAAAATGCTCCCAGCTGGCAGGGTTTAATTCTCATTCCCAGACCTTCACAGGCATTGCTGACCTCAATCTTCGGAATCTGAAGTGCTACAGCAATGTCCCATGCCTTCAGGCAGGAGAGCCTGCCATCTTCTGCCGCAGCTTCTATGACAGTCTTCAGTCTAAGGTCGACAGCCTTTTCAGGATGCACGATTTTTTTTTCAGGGCTATGTCCAAATAAGCCGAGCTGGCAATGGGTGATACGATAATCCATTTGGTCCAGTGTCTGACCGATGGTTTTGGGTGAAACGTTCAGTTCTGCAGCAATTTCAAAGGCCGTACAGCAGCCAAGCTTTTGATTGATGGCTTTTTGGGATATGGCCTGCTGAATGCGGGAGGTATCTTCGATGGGATCAGGGTTGTTATCAGGCTTCATAAGCAGATTCTCCTTGCGGGTTGCGATTTGTATTTGTTTTTCATGAAAAATTGAAGTATGAAAAATGATGCATGCCGTTTGGTTGCATGCTATTTGGTTTTTGTTCATTTCTATAACATGATGGATTTATGATACTCCCCATCCAGCGTAAGCCCACCCGGCAAATTCAAGTGGGCTCTGTAAAAATTGGCGGTATGGCGCCAATAGCCGTTCAATCCATGACCAATACGTTCACCCAGGATATTCCGGCCACAGTGGCACAGATTCATCGGTTGGAAGAGGCAGGTTGCGAGATCGTTCGGGTGGCTGTTCCGGATATGGAAGCAGCCGGGGCGATTTCCGCCATCAAAAAACAGATCGCCATCCCGCTGATAGCCGATATTCATTTTGATTATCGTCTGGCCATTTCAGCTGCAAAGGCAGGAGCGGATGGACTTCGCATCAATCCCGGTAATATCGGCAGCCTTAAAAAAATTCAGGCAGTTGTCAGTTGCGCCAAATCCCGTCAGATCCCCATCCGAATCGGTGTGAATTCCGGATCACTGGAAAAAGATATAGTAAAAAAATATCACGGCGTCAATGCACAAGCGATGGTTGAAAGCGCGCTTCGGCATATCGAAATGCTTCGTTCCATGGATTTTCATGAGCTGAAAGTATCCATCAAGGCATCCGATGTTCACCGAACCCTGGAAGCGTACCGGCTTCTTTCGGAAAAAACCGATCTGCCCCTGCATGTCGGGGTGACGGAAGCCGGCTCGTTGTATTCTGGGATTGTCAAATCCACTCTCGGCATTGGCATGCTGCTGTATGAAGGTATCGGCGATACGCTTCGGGTGTCACTGACACGGGATCCGGTGGAAGAAATTCGAACCGGCTATGAAATACTCAAGGCCCTCAATATCCGCCGAAGGGGCCCTGAGATCATCTCCTGCCCGACCTGCGGCAGATGCAGATTTAATCTTTTTGACACGGTGGAACAGGTTGAAAAAGCATTGTTGACCAGCAGGCTGGATATTAAAATTGCGATTATGGGGTGTGTGGTCAATGGCCCCGGAGAAGCCCGCGAAGCGGACATCGGAATTGCCGGTGGCGATGGAACCGGTATTTTGTTCAAACAGGGGAAGGTGATCGAGCAGTTGCCCCAGGAAAAGCTGGTTGAGGTGCTGCTAAGCGAAATCGCCCTATTGACATAAAATGCGATGCTTTCATACGAATGATACAGAGAGGATGATTATGGCAAAAAAAGAAAAGACTGCAATCACGCCGACACGGGTGGAAGATTATCCGGAGTGGTACCAGCAGGTGGTCAAGGCGTCTGAAATGGCTGAAAACTCTCCGGTAAGGGGCTGTATGGTGATTAAACCCTGGGGTTATGCCCTGTGGGAAAACATGATGCGGGTACTGGACGACATGTTCAAGGAAACCGGGGTAAAGAACGCCTATTTCCCCTTGTTCATTCCGCTCAGCTTTCTCCAGAAAGAAGCAGACCATGTCGAGGGGTTTGCCAAGGAATGTGCTGTGGTGACCCATCACCGGCTGGAAAAAGGGCCCAATGGTGAACTTGTTCCGGCTGGCAAACTCACAGAACCGCTGGTGGTTCGGCCAACCTCTGAAACCATCATTGGCGATGCTTTTTCCAAATGGATCAGCAGTTATCGCGATCTTCCCATGCTGCTGAATCAGTGGGGGAATGTGGTGCGCTGGGAAATGCGAACCCGTATTTTTCTGCGTACCAGCGAGTTCCTATGGCAGGAAGGCCATACGGTGCATGCCACTTCCGAGGAAGCCTATGAACGGACCCAGATGATGCTGAATATTTACGCAAAATTTGTGGAAGAGTATCTGGCCATTCCCGTGATTAAAGGCAAAAAGAGCCTTGCGGAAACCTTTCCCGGCGCTGTCGAAACCCTTTGCATCGAGGCCATGATGCAGGATCGAAAAGCCCTTCAGGCCGGAACTTCGCATTTTCTGGGACAGAATTTTGCAAAAGCTTCTCAGATTAAATATCAGACACGGGAAGAAACCGAGGAATATGGATGGACAACATCCTGGGGTGCGTCAACCCGGATGATCGGCGGGGTCATCATGACCCACGGGGATGATGACGGGGTCATCCTTCCTCCGATGATTGCTTCCTCCCATGTGGTTCTGTTGCCGATTATTCGAAATGCCGATGAGCGTGCGGATATCATGTCCTATACCCAGCGCCTGGCTTCCAAATTGAGAGATCTGGACTATCACCACCGAAGAATTCAGGTGGAAATTGATGACAGGGATATTGGTGGGGCCAGAGGGTGGGACTGGATCCGCAAAGGAATTCCCATTCGAGTTGAAATCGGTCCCCGGGATATGGCGGAAAATTCGGTGGTCTTTGCCCGTCGGGACAAAAGTCACAAGGAGAAGGTGTCGATGACCCGTGCGCAGTTTCTGGCGGAAATTCCCCAGATTCTGGATGAAATTCAATTGGTGCTTTATGAGCGAGCCCTTAACTTCAGAGATGAGCATACCCGAAAAATTGACGACAAAACGGATTTTTATGATTTTTTTACAGCAATAAATCTGGACAAACCGGAAATTCATGGTGGCTTTGCCATGTCTCACTGGTGTGGGTCTCCGGCTTGTGAGGCTACCATCAAGGAGGATCTCAGCGTGACCATTCGATGCATTCCCTTCGACGGCAAGCCCGAAGAAGGCCAGTGTATCTGCTGCAGTGCTCCAAGCGGGCAAAGGGTGGTCTTTGCCAAAGCCTATTAAGTTTAGCACTAATCAACAAGAGTACGATCATGATTCGGATAAACGATATTCTGGACAAAATTACTGATTATGACCCTGAAGCGGACACCGGTCTGGTTGAGCGGGCATATGTATATTCTGCAAGGGTGCATGATGGTCAGGTGCGTCTGAGCGGGGAGCCCTATCTTTCTCACCCGCTGGAGGTGGCAGGCATTCTGGCGGACATGAATCTGGATCCCGTCAGCATAGCGGCCGGCCTTCTTCACGACGTCATTGAGGATACCCATGCCACGCCTGAAGAAATTGAGGAGATTTTTGGTGCGGAAGTGGTCCATATCGTGTCTGGTGTCACCAAACTGAGTTCAGTGACTTTTGACAGTTCACAGGCCAGGCAGGCGGAAAGCATTCGAAAAATGCTGCTGGCCATGGCCGATGATATCCGGGTCATTCTCATCAAACTGGCGGACCGGATTCACAATATGCGGACCCTTCAATATCATAAAAGCGAGAAACGCAAGCAGGAAATTGCTCAGGAAACCCTCGACATTTATGCACCGATCGCATCCCGCCTGGGCATATACTGGATAAAAAACGAACTGGAGGACATGTCGTTTCGGTATCTTCAGCCGGAGGATTATGAGAATATCAAGTATTTGCTCAGCAAGGATATGATTGAAAGGGAAACCTACATCGAAAAAGTTAAGGTGCTGATCCGTAAGACCATGGCGGAAAACAGCTTGAAATGTCAGGTGATGGGAAGGTATAAAAATTTACTAAGCATCCGTCAGAAAATGATCAAGCAGTCCCTGCCTTTTGAAGAAATCTACGATATCATCGCGTTCAGAATTATTCTCGACAACGTCACTCAATGCTATGCGGCTTTGGGACTGATTCACGGCCTGTGGAAGCCAATCGACTCCAAGATCAAGGACTATATCGGGCGGCCCAAACCCAACATGTATCAATCCCTTCATACCACGGTGATTGGCCCGGATGGCAAGCGAATCGAGATTCAGATTCAGACCTGGGAGATGGACAAGGTGGCCAAGGCCGGGATTGCCGCACACTGGAG
>JAPLJE010000063.1 GCA_026388755.1 Deltaproteobacteria bacterium
CCGCCCAACATCATGATCGGATCCTATGCCAAACTGTCTTTCGTCGATTTTATTATGAATCTGTCCCTGGTCAATGTATTTGGCCTTGCTATTACGATCGTCTATTTCCTGTACTGGTATAAAAAAGACTACCTGAAGGCCCAGGTGGGAGACGTGGGAAAGATGATCGAAAAGCTTCGGAATGAATACAAAATCACCAACAAGAGCCTTTTGATACAATGCGGGACCATTCTTGGGATAGTCATTTTTCTTTTCATCATTCACGGCGTACTGCACATGGAGCCCAGCATCGCAGCCATGATCGGAGCGGCCATATTGGTGGTGATCAGTAAGGTGGATATCGTCGAAATGCTTGAAAAAGAAATCGAGTGGCCCACGCTGATTTTTTTCATCATGCTCTTTATGGTCGTTGCCGGGGCCGAGGAAACCGGCCTCATCCAGATCATCGCCAGTTGGGTCAAGGATATCTCCAAAGGTAACCTCGTAGTGGCTATTCTCATGATCCTGTGGGTGTCTGCCCTGGCATCCGCAATTATCGACAACATCCCGTTCACCGCCACCATGCTGCCGATAGTGGGGTATCTGACGACCGTCATCCCCGGAGCCCAGAGCGGCGTATTGTGGTGGGCCCTGTCCCTGGGGGCCTGTCTGGGCGGAAACGGCACCATGATCGGGGCCAGCGCCAATGTGGTCACCGTGGGCATGGCCGAACGGGCCGGATATCCCATCTCCTTCATGGCTTACCTGAAGGCGGCCTTTATCCCGATGATTATTACCATCATCATGTGTTCCGGATGGTTGCTGCTTGTGGAAATGTAAAAAGACAATGCGGCTCGGATGCATTGAAGGCAGATCCTGCCTGAGTCGTCATAATCAGAAACATAGGATTCAATATGGATTACACAACAATTGTATGTGGAGTGACAGGATCCCTGCATTCCCAGAAAGCAGCGCTCGAAGCGGCGGTTCTGGCCAGTAAATCTCAGACCGCACTGGTTTACGTCTATGTTGTGGATGTTTCTTTTTTAAGACGGGGCAGCGGTTCCATGACCTCCGGAGCAGTGGCGGACTCACTGGACAAGCTGGGTGCGCAGATTCTGGACATTGCCGAAGAAATCGCCAAAACGCAAGGCGTGGTCCCAAAGAAAATCCTCAGAAAAGGGCCGGTTCTGGATGTATTGAAACAGGTTATTCAGGAGGAAAACGCCGATCTATTGGTGCTGGGTCATGAAGATCGGACATTTTTCGAAAAAGCCCTCTTTAAGGGAGACGTCGAAGATCACCTGGAAGAACTGAAAAAACAAACCGGCGCCGAAGTGACGGTTATCCGCTGAATCACGAAAAGGGGGAGCAGAGCCGAATTTAAACCCGAAGCTGCAATACAGAGGGGAAATGGGGCTCAGTAAAAATCCCCCCTAAGTTGCAACGGTCTTCTCCCCGATCCGGACAAAGAGGCTTTTTCGGTCACAGGCCAGAACATTTCGATCATCCCGGTAAAAGACACAGGCCATCGACAATTCCTTTTTCAGTTGTGACCGGGCGCGGTGCAGCCGGATCTTGGCCGCCTGAAGGCTCAATCCGAGGATATCCGCGATTTCAGCATCTTTCATCCCCTCCAGCTCGCTGAGGACGATAACGCTCCGGAAGCCTTCCGGAAGGGTTTCGATGATCTCCCGGATGCATCCATTCATCTCCTGTCGGATCATCCGCTGCTCCGTGGAAGCTGTCTGCTCGCCGGTCCAGACGTCCTTATTGATTCTTCATCTTCTGCCGATCGGTCTCCGACATGCCGCTGCAGAAACCTTGCATCATACTACCAAACTTTTTTTCCATTTCTGACCTCCTTTTGTTAATCATTGTTTATTCTATAGACGAATGGAGAGAAGAAAAGGATACTTCTTTTTTATTTTTTTTTGACGGCGGAAACCTTGATGCTGACAATGGAAGCGGAGAGTTGTTCAGCCACATTCTGTAGCGTATCGGAACCCAGCGACAAATTTGTTGCAGCCGGATGGCTGACCAGATCCTGTATGGGGAACAGGGTTTCACCGATGATTTGAACGTCCTGAAAACCGGCCTCACGGATGGCCTTGAGATAATGGTCCTTCAGATCCGCTCCGGAAACACATCCGATATAGGCTTCAACAGACGCTTTCACGATGTCTGGAAGCGGCTTGAGTAAAACGATATCAGACACCATCAGACGGCCACCCGGCTTGAGGACCCGAAAAGCCTCCTGAAAAACCCTTCCTTTATCGGGAGAGAGGTTAATGACGCAGTTGGATATGATGATATCCGCGATATTGTCGGCGACGGGCAGGTTCTCGATCTCCCCCAATCTGAACTCCACATTGGCATATCCGCCTTTGCGTGCGTTCTGCCTGGCCTTGTCCAGCATCTCAGGCGTCATATCCACGCCGATGACCCGGCCGCTATGGCCCACTTGGCGGCCAGCCAGAAAACAATCAAATCCGGCGCCCGAACCCAGATCAACCACCGTTTCCCCTACCCGCAAAGAGGCCAGGGCGATGGGGTTTCCACAACCCAGACCGAGATTCGCCCCTTCAGGAACATTTTTCAGATCTTCATCGCTATACCCGATATCTCTGCTAATGATCTTCACGGTCTGTTCGCTGCCACAGCATGAAGCCGAAGGAAAACAGCAGGATCCTGCTGTTTTTGCAATTCTGGCATAGCCGTCCCGGACGGACTTCTTGATTTCTTCCTGTTTCATTTTCATATTCCTCCTTGACGAATTAATTGATTATCCTGAAAACACACCACTCATAACCGGGCTGAGAAATTCCCTGACCCGTTCGGCAAGATTATCGGCCTTGATCAGCGTCAGGCAGCAGATCTCTCCATCCTTTTCCCAGGTGATTAGAGCCAGCTTGTCTCCGGGTTTGATGTTCGCCTTATCCCGCAGTTCCTTGGGAAGCACCATCTGGCCCCGCTCATCAACGCTGATCAGGGATTCGACTTTACAGCAGCTCATGGCATTGCCTGAAGTTTCACAGCAGGCTGTCTTTGACTTGTCCTTGCTCATTTTTTTCCCTCCAATGATTATTGTAACAAAACACATAAATCAGTATATTCAGATCAATCAGAATATACTGATTATAACGATGTTTGTCAAGAGGTATCTATGGCTTCTTCCGGACCGCTCAGGAGGGGGTCTTCAACTTTTGATGGAGTCGCAGGATTCCTTCTGGGCGTGGGAACTGTGGAAATACTACCTTGTCGATGGGCGGGCCGCCTGAAGTGGCAAACCGTTATCGGCAAAGACAGGAGAATTTGTACGAGGCTATGCAGATTGTGCGGAAGACCCAGAGGGATATACGTGATGACGGTAGAGCGAAGTATGGCGGAACACCCAATGATGTCTATGTAAGTAGAATCAAATGGGAGTTATGTTTGTTTGTCCAAAATCCTCCGGATGGTTTCAGCCAAACCTTGCCTGTGAAGCGGTTTATAAACAAAGGCCGCAATTCCAGAATTGGCGCCTTTTTCTTCCGCGACGCACGTGCTGAAGCCGGTGCAAAGGATGAACGGTGTGCGCGGATTGATGGCCCGAATGTTCAGAGCCAGCTCTTGCCCGGTCATGTTGGGCATCATTTGATCGGAGATGATCAAATCGAACCGTTCCGGATTGGCACGGAAGACATTCAATGCCTCCAGACTGCCGGTTCTGGCGATGACGGTATACCCGAGACTTTCGATCATCTCACGGGTTATTTCCAGAACAAAATCCTCATCATCCACCAGAAGAATGGTTTCCCTGCCAACAGGAAGGGCCGTCTCTACCGCAATTACTTGTTCCGGGTCGTTTTCAAGGCGAGGGAAAGCCCCAGGCCGGTGCCTTCCCCATGTCCCTTGGTGGTGAAATAGGGATCGAAAATTTTTTCCAGGATGTGCGGTGTCATGCCGTGGCCGGTATCGGCCACGGTCAGCCTGACATATTCGCCTTCCATCAGATCGGAATACGCTGAAAGATCTTTCTTGCCGATTTGAACGTTGGCGATGGCAATGGTGAGCGTGCCGCCTTTTTCATGCATGGCATGGGCGGCATTGGTGCACAGGTTCATGAGCACCTGGTGAATCTGGGTGGGATCAGCCAGGATAGCGCCGGTTTCTTCAGTGATATCGATCTGAAAGTGAGTGGTGGAGGGGATGGAAGCCTGCAGGAGTTTCAATGCCTCCAAAACGATCGGCCGGATCTGGAGCGGTTTTTTGGCCTGTTCTCTTTGTCGGCTGAAGGTCAGGATCTGATTGACCAGGTCTTTGGCCCGCTCGCTGGCCTGAATGACGCGGGTGAGGCGTTTTTCAATCATGCAGCCTTTGGGAGTCTCGAACAAACACATTTCCGTGTATCCCATGATGCCTGACAGAAGGTTGTTGAAATCGTGGGCGATACCGCCCGCCAGGGTGCCGATGGACTCCATTTTCAGGGCCTGCCTGAAATGGGCTTCCAGGCGTTTTTTTTCCGTGATGTCCCGCAGAACCACCAAAATGCCGGAAGGTTTGCCTTCATGGTCGTCAAAACGGGAAGCGCTGGCACTGACATCCAGAACGTGTCCGTCCTTGGTCAATCGCCGGGTTTCGAATCCGTGAACAGGCCTGCCTTTAAGAGCGACTTCTTCGATAAGGTAAAGCGTTGATTCCCTTTCAGACTCCGGTGTAAAGGAAATTTCTTGACCATCCAATTCCGCCTGGGTCCAGCCAAACAGTTGTGTAAATACCGGACTGATGTATTTTATATTGCCCGTCAGATCATACAGCACGATGGCGTCGGCGGAAGAATGGAGCAGAGAACGATAGACTTCTTCCGCCTTCCGGGATTCCTCATAGAGTTTCCTGAACTGTTCTTCGCTTTGTTTGAGATCCGCTTTTCAGCTTCCTTCCTTTCCGTAATGTTTCGAACAATACACAGGCATTGGTCCTCGATAAGCGGCAGTATCCGCGATTCGTAATAATGTTGTTTGTCATTCAGAATGAGGGAATACTCCAGACTGAACATGGTGTGTTCCTGTTGCACCCGTCGGATGGCTTGCTCGAATTTTTCACCGACGCTTTTTTCCGGAATATTCTGAATCCGTTTGCCCACCAGTTGATGGGCCGGAAGGAAAAGGTTGTCGGCACTGCCTTCCTTACAGTCGAGGATTTTTCCTTCCCGGTCGATCCACATAAACAAGTCGGGAAAGGCTTTGATGACCGCCCGCATTTCAGAATTGGATTGAAGCAGTTCCTGTGAGCTCAGCTCAAGGGAGCGCTCCAGCATGCAGCGATCGTCATCGAATTCCAGGTAGGCATCGTTGACCGCTTCGATAAATGGTTTCCATTCGTTTGGAAGCAGAGCCGCGTCTCCAAAATAGCGCTTGAGCTGCCTGGATAACAGACTATGGCGGTCTTTCATGTGGATGTTTCCGATAAGGTGGTAATGGTCATGGTCTGATTGTGCAGTTCGCATGCGGCACCCAGCGTGAACGGCGATATTTCACCATAGGAATAGAATCCCGTCAAAACCGTCATCGGTCCCACAATATCCCGCACAGCCTCCACTTCCTCCTCGATGCGTTGTTTCAATACCATCTTGCGTCCGACACAGCTGATCAGGAGCGCCAGCTCGGGACCAGCTGTCAAGAAGCCCTGACAGCTCGTCTTGGCCGCACCGGCGGCGCCATCGATCAGGCGGTTGAAATTGGCTTTCATCAAGCGGGCATAGGCGCCTTCCGGCAGGTCTCCGGCAAAGGTCATGCTCTGGGTGGCTTCATCCACCGATAAGATCGTGCGCACCAGACCGGGTTCGCCTTCTTTCGTACGGATGCTCAAGGGAAAAAGCAGCCCGGTGGCCGGAAGCCCTCCGGCGTGCTCACCCAGATATTTTTTGTAAAGCTCCAAGGCGGATCTGCCATCCAGTTCGTACAATACATTACCCTTGGCCTTTGTAATCATCCGTTCCGGACCAAAAGAATCCCAGCCTCCCAA
>JAPLJE010000616.1 GCA_026388755.1 Deltaproteobacteria bacterium
ACCTGGGTCCTGAAGGCACGTTTACCCATCTTGCCACCCTGAATCATTTCGGGCGGGGAGTTCAGACAGCGTCCCTTACCAGTATCCGGGATATTTTTACCGGCGTGGATAAGGAGATCTTCCCTTTCGGAGTGGTGCCGGTTGAAAATTCCATTGAAGGCGCGGTCAACCCGACGCTCGATCTGTTCTGGTAATCGGAAGTCCAGATCTGCGCCGAGATTTACCAGACCATTTCCCATGACCTGCTCTCGAATGCACAATCCCTTGAGGACATTGAGGTGCTGTATTCTCATTCCCATGCATTTGCCCAGTGCCGCGAATGGATCGGCCGTCATCTTCCAGACTGCAGGCTTGAAGCATGCAGCAGCACGGCGCTTGCTGCTCAAAAAGCACTGGAAAATCCCAGATCCGGCGCAATTGCCAGCAGAGAGGCTGCCCAAATCTACGAGCTTCCAATAGCCGTCTCCCGAATCGAGGACTGCATCCGGAATACGACCCGGTTTCTGGTTATTGGAAAAACAATGCCGGGACGGACAGAACAGGACAAAACATCCCTTCTCTTTGCCACCCATCATGTTCCCGGCGCGCTTTACAAAGTCTTAAAACCCATCAATGATGCCGGGCTCAATATGGTTAAGCTGGAATCCCGGCCATCCCGGCATGAAAACTGGAGCTATCATTTTTTTGTTGATATTGAAGGCCATATAGAAGATTCTCCTGTCCAGCAAGCTGTTGAAGAAATGAAGCGGGTGAGTATGATGCTGAAATGCCTGGGATCCTATCCAAGGGCAGAGGGAATGCCATAAATATATATTGGACACCTTAAATGACGAGAAGATCATGATTGATGCAGCAACACAGGTTTTTGCCGTGATGGGAAATCCGGTCAGCCACAGTCTGAGCCCGGTGATGTTTAACCGGGCATTTTCAGAAACCGGATATAATGGCGTTTATGTGGCTTTCCAGGTCACGGCGATCGGTGATGGCATATCCGCGATGCGTTCCCTGGGCATCAAGGGAGCCAGCATCACCATTCCGCACAAAGTTTCGATACTGGACTTTCTGGATGAAATTGACCCCATGGCCGAAAGCATCGGCGCCGTAAATACGGTCATCAGCCACGAGGGCCGCCTCAAGGGATATAACTCGGACTGTCTGGGCGCCATAAAAGCCCTTGAAGAGATCACCCATCTCGAGGGAAAACAGGTTGCGATCATCGGCGCGGGCGGAGCTGCGCGCGCCATCGGTTTTGGCGTCAAGTCCCGCGGAGCCGGACTGACCCTTATCAACCGGAGCATTTCCAAAGGAGAAATACTGGCAGCTGCGCTGGAAGCGGAGTTTATCCCCATTTCTGAGCTTCGATCCCTTCCCTTTGACATGCTGATCCAGACCACTTCCGTTGGAATGACGCCGCATATCCATCAGTCCCCGGTTCCAGCTGCGTTGTTAACCCCCGGCCTTCTGGTCATGGATATCGTGTACGCGCCGCTAAAAACCCGGCTTCTGAAAGATGCCATTGAGGCCGGATGCCGGACAATCAACGGACTTTCCATGTTCATTCACCAGGCTGCGTTTCAATTCGAGCTGTGGACCGGAAGTCCGGCGCCTCTGGCCGTCATGAAACAATCCCTGATGGACAGCCTGAATCCTTCACAAAAGAGAGCCTCATGATCGAGATTCAATCGCGCCCGATTCGAAACACCACTGTCACGGTACCGGGATCAAAGAGTTACACGCACCGCGCCT
>JAPLJE010000220.1 GCA_026388755.1 Deltaproteobacteria bacterium
ATCCGGTAAATTGGATAATTTCAAGCCGGTCCAGCAAAGGCGCCGGAATTTTTTCCACCATGTTGGCGGTCGCAATAAACATGACCGAGGAAAGATCGAATGGAATATCCACATAATGATCCATGAATTGCGCGTTCTGCTCAGGGTCCAGGATCTCCAGCAGAACGGATGCCGGATCTCCCCTGAAGTCCTGGCCGATTTTATCCAGCTCATCCAGCATGAAAACCGGGTTTTTGACGCCGACTCTTTTGATTTCGCTGATAATACGGCCGGCCATGGCACCGACATAGGTGCGCCGGTGTCCCCTCAGTTCCGCTTCATCCCGGAAGCCGGCCAGCGAAAGCCGGATGAATTTGCGCTCCAGGGCCTCGGCAATGGCTTTTCCGATGGACGTTTTACCGGTCCCCGGAGGGCCCGCAAAACATAGAATCGGGCTGCGGGTCATGAGCTTATGTTTTTTCTTCTCGAGAATCTGGCGGACAGTCGCCCGAAGTTCATCCAGGTTGATCGGCTTGGGCAGATAATGGGCCGCGCCTTTTTTCAGTGCATCCACAGCCGAGCTGACTGTTGCAAAGCCGGTAATCATCACGATATCGGTATGTGGGGATACACGCTTAACGGATTCCACAAGCTGCAAGCCATCCATTTTTTCCATTTTCAAATCCGTAAGGATCAGATCAAATTCGCTGGCCATGACTTTTTCCAGCGCATCCGCGCCATTGACCGCTGTCGTTACATGATAGCCTTCTTTTTTTAAAATGTATTCCAGGTTGGTGCGGGCAATGTCTTCGTCATCCACAACCAGTACATGAAATGAACGGATATTGAAAAGGATTCTTACGGCCAGAAATTCCAGAATCCGGTCTTTGACATGCGACAGGCCGTAATGTTGGGATGTGAATATTTCTTCGGCGCGCTTGATATCCAGATTGTCGTTCGTGGCCTGAGTCCAGGGCAGGGAAATCAAAAATTCGATATAACTGAGTCCAATGCCGTACTCGGGAACCGACGGGTCGGTTTTATCCAGGCGGTCCAGTTCTTTCAATGCAATCCAGGCGATATTCTCGGGCAGTTGTTTTTTGATTGAAGCGCGAAGCTGGGTCAGTTCCGATTCCGGAGCAATTTGCTCATCTTCTGGTTTTTCAAATTTCCTGAAAAAAATCATTCATCTCCCCTTTCGTTGCATATTGAAACACAAGCTGTTTTTTTGTAACAGCATTTATCTATATGATTTTATTGTTAAAAAAAATTTATCTCAAAAAGCGTTACAGAATGCAACATCTATCACCTTTGCGATTATCAGGCAAAATAAAAAATATTATCAATTATATCAAAATTATAAATCGATATTGAGCCTTTGGCACCATTCTTGAATTAGCCATTTAACAAAGATTTGATGACATCACCAATTATCCTTAACAGATCAAATCGGAAATAATCAAATGTTATCCTATCGAGGCAATGAAAGAGTGGAAACAGAGCGGCGCAAAATTCTGGTGATCGGAAAGTCCGATTGCTTGAATGATGCGCTTTCAGGTTATGCCATTCAACTGGCACAACGCATGAAATATGACCTTTTTGTTGTCAGCGTCATGCCACAGAGTGCAGGCTCTACTTCCAATGTATCTGTGTCCGTCGCTGCAGATTACCATCAGGCCCTGGAAAATCTCCATGATTTCAAACAGAAAGCCGCCAGCAAGGATGTCCATTGTGATCATGCCATTCAGTTCGGAGAAATCGCGGCCGTGGCAGATGACGTCCTGCATACAGTCAAGCGGATTGAGTTTGTCGTGACGGATTCTGAATATACCAAAACACAAATCTCGGAAGATGTGACCATACCGGTCTTCAGTTTATCAACA
>JAPLJE010000268.1 GCA_026388755.1 Deltaproteobacteria bacterium
AGGAACCCCAAAACCGGGGAAAAAGTGGTTATCAAACCCAAAAAACTCCCGTTTTTTAAGTCCGGAAAAGAATTGAAAGAACGAGTGAATTATTAAGCCGTTGTCTGGATTTGAAACCGTCGTCGGTCAGGACCAGGCGCTTAGAGCATTACTTCGAATCCTGAAAAGTGGTCGTATTCCGCATTCATTGTTGTTTCTGGGCATTGATGGGGTTGGCAAACGAAGCGCTGCTGTTCGGCTGGCCATGGCTTGTAACTGTATCTGTTATGCCGCCCAACAGAGGCAGTCAGACAAAAGTTCGTCTGATAATCCGGAAGAATTATCAGATTATCCCTGTGGCCAGTGTAGCCCTTGTCTAAGAATTGCCGCGGGAATTCATCCGGACGTCACCTTGATCAAGCCGGAAGCAGGGGTGATAAAGATTGGAGAGATCCGCAATCTGTGCCGAATTCTTTCGATGAAGCCCTTTGAAGGGCATGAGCGCGTAGCCATTCTCAGCGATGCTCATTTGATGAATCCCCCAGCAAGCAATGCGCTCTTAAAGATGCTGGAAGAGCCGCCGGAACACACGCTTTTGATCCTTACAGCAAGACAGTCGGCTGATCTTCTGCCGACAATAGTTTCCAGGTGTCTGCATATTCGGTTTAACCCCGTTTGCCGCCCCGCTCTTTCTGGTGCATTGATTCAGAATCATGGGTTCGGCGCAGATGAAGCATCGGTTGTTACAGCCTTGGCCGGAGGCAGCTTTTCAAGGGCGCTTTCGATGAAAAAAGCCACTTGGATGAGCTGGAGAGGCTGGCTGATCACTGAACTATCCCGATTAGGTTCCAGCCCGTTTCATGTTATTTTGGCTCTTTCGGAAAAATTATCTAAAAACCGGGATGCCCTATCGGATGTTTTTGAGATCATTCTCTCCTGGTTCAGGGATATTCTCATTTTCACCTGCGATCCTTCCCATGTCATCAACCGGGATCACCTGGAACATGTCAAGGAAGCTTCCCTGCGCTACTCGAGAGGCGATTTGGTCCAAAGCGTCAATGCCGTTAGATCCGCTCAGGCCCATATTGATGCAAGAACGAATACCCGGCTGTCTATGGATCATCTTCTGTTGCGTCTCTGGCAGCTGCAAAACACGGGGAAAACAGGGATCCGCTAACCATCGCCGAAGGTTAAGACAGGTGCTACCGAATGCTCAAGACTGAACGTATTGGCTGAAGAAAGCAAGCCATCTCAGTTTGCGGCAACTTACCGCTGCCTTTTTTCTTTGAGCTTCCCCATAACCCCAAACAGAACTGTTCATCGATGATATCATGGTAAAAAAAGTAGGTATTCGATTTAAACCCGCCGGCAAGGTGTATGATTTTGATTCCGGTGCATTTGTTCTGCGTCAGGGTGATTCCGTCATTGTCGAGACCAAGCAGGGACTTGGCTTGGGAATTGTGGCTGTTCCTCCGGCCTTAGTTGACGATCTGCCGGAAGGCCAGGTTCTGAAAAAAGTATTTCGAATGGCAACTGAAAACGATTTGTTACAAGTTGAGAATAATCTTGAAACTGAAAAAAGAGCCTTGGCCTATTGTCAGTCCTGTATTAAAAAACTGGGGCTGAGTATGAACCTCTTTGCCGTTGAAAATGCATTTGATGGCAGCAAATTAACCTTTTTCTTTACTTCGGAAAGCCGCGTTGACTTCCGGCAGCTCGTCAAAATGCTGGTAAAGGAGCTCGGCGTCCGGATTGAAATGCGCCAGGTCGGAATTCGTAACCAGGCCAAGCTGTGCGGGGGAATCGGCAGATGCGGCCGAGAAATCTGCTGCTCGACATTTCTGGACAAATTCGGACCGGTTTCCATCCGCATGGCCAAGGAACAGTGCCTTTCACTGAATCCCACCAAAATATCCGGCCAGTGCGGCAGGTTGATGTGTTGTCTGACTTATGAATACGAAACATACCGGGCGCTTCGTTCTGAACTGCCGAAAATCGGCAAAACAGTCATCACGCTGAAAGGTGAGGGGAAAGTCATTCGACACAACCCTATCCGTTATCGGATTGCTGTTCGGCTCGAAGATGGAACCGAGATTGAAATTGGGCCGGATGAAATTGTGACGGAAAGTCAAGAGGAACACGCTAATGTCTAACCCTTTTTATATTACCACGCCAATATACTATGTTAACGCTAGGCCGCATTTGGGGCATGCCTACACCACCATCGTTGCTGACGTGGCCGGTCGGTTTAACCGGATGCTGGATCGCGAAGTCTTCTTTTTGACCGGAACAGATGAACACGGGGACAAAATCGTCCGGGCAGCCAAGAAAGAAAACCTGAGCCCCCAGATTTATGCTGACGGAGTCAGTGAGCTTTTCCGGCAACTGTGGCCTCAGCTCAATATTGACTATTCGGCGTTTATTCGAACCACGGATCCGGCGCATATCGCTGTTGTTAAACAGGTTCTTCAAAAAATATATGACGCAGGAGATATTTACTTTAGCGAGTATGAGGGACTGTACTGCTTTGGTTGCGAGCGGTTCTATGTTGAACGGGAGCTTGTGGATGGAAAATGCCCGGATCATGAAATGCCTCCGGAAATCATCAAGGAATCCAATTATTTTTTCCGAATGAGTCGATATCAGGATTGGCTTATTGAATATATTGAAACGAATCAATTTCTTATTAGGCCGGATCGATATCGGAATGAAGTCCTATCGTTTTTAAAGGAACCTCTAGAAGATCTTTGTATCTCAAGGCCGAAGAGCCGGCTGGAATGGGGGATTTCTCTGCCCTTTGATGATAATTATGTCACGTATGTCTGGTTTGATGCGCTCCTGAATTATGTTTCAGCTCTGGGTTATCCGGAAGGCCCTTTGTTTAAGAAATTCTGGCCTCAAGTCCAGCATATTGTGGCCAAGGATATTTTAAAGCCTCACGGAATCTACTGGCCGATCATGTTGAAGGCTGCCGGTATCCCGATATTTCAGCATTTGAATGTCCATGGATACTGGAATGTGGATCAGAGTAAAATGTCCAAGAGCCTGGGAAACGTGGTCGAGCCCCTTGATCTGAAAAACGTTTATGGACTGGATGCATTCAGGTTTTTTTTGATGCGGGAAATGGTCTTTGGTCTGGATTCCGGATTCAGTGAGTCGGCGCTGGTGGGAAGAATCAATGCAGATCTGGCCAATGATCTGGGGAATCTCTTCTCGCGGGTGACTGCCATGGCCCATAAGTATTTCAAGGGGGTTGTTCCGGTTGCAGACCCTCATGGAGATCCCCTTCTGACTCAGGGACTCCAGTCTGATGCGGCTGTTGCGATTCGTGAATTCGAAACCGGCATGTCTGAATTTATGTTTCATAAGGCTTTGATGGCTGTCTGGGAATTCATCAGCCAGATGAATAAATACATTGATGTAACGGCTCCCTGGGTGCTGGCCAAATCCAAATCTACCAGCAAGCAGCTTGAAACGGTTATCTATAATCTCCTTGAGGGACTTCGCATCATTTCAGGCCTTATATTTCCGATAATGCCGGAAACAGCGGCTTCTATGCAGCGCCATCTGGGACAGGATCCCGGAAAGACTTTCTACCGCATGTCTTTTCTTTCTCAGTGGGGCGGACTGATTTCCGGCACGGTGATTCCCAAATCTATCCCCCTCTTTCCCCGAATCGACGTCAATAAAAAAGAGAACGAAACCGCTGAAGCCGCTTCACCAGCGCCTGATCGACCGGTTTTTAAACCTGAAATCAGTTTGGAGGAGTTTAAAAAGGTGGATCTTCGGGTAGGCCGTGTCATCAAGGCCGAAGCGGTTCCCAAAGCTAAAAAACTTCTTAAACTCGAAGTTGATCTCGGAGAAAACCGGATAATTGTGGCAGGGATTGCAGGGTCTTATTCTCCGGAAAGTCTCGTCGGCAAACAGGTAATTGTACTGGCCAATCTCCAGCCAGCAAAACTGATGGGCATTCTGTCTCAAGGAATGCTCCTTGCAGCGGTGGATGACAATCACTGCACCGTTGCTACGCTGGATGGTGCTGTCAAGCCGGGTACGGCTTTGTCTTGATGGCAGTTTTGAAGAATACATATATGAAGGCCTCATCTCCGAGGAAGTAATGGATAATAGATTCTCTATGGGCGAACCCGTTGTTCGACTGGATTGGCGTGATTATCAGACGCGATTGAATCGAATTGCAGCCGCCAGACGGCGAACCAGACGGATGTACCGGTATGCCGCTGTATTGACTCTTTTTATCGTTATTGGGTTTTGGATACTTGAAGGCTCCAGCGGGTTATCCAACGTGTTCAGCCATCTTCGGTTGCCGGAGAAGATTCAGGTGATAGGGCCTTCCGTGCCCAGAAATGAAAATCTGCACGACAAAAAAGAAGTACAGGGATTTCTAAACGGAAACACGTTTGTCAATCTGACGCAAAAAAGCTTCGACTCTCATTTTGAGGGGCGCAGTTATCGTGTGGTGACGACACTGGATATGCCCCTTCAGCAGTTCATGATAAAGAACCTCAATACCTCAAACACCCGCCATATTGGCATTGTGGCCATAGAACCCTCAACCGGAAGAATTCTATCCATGGTCGGGTTTGATCGAGCAAATCCATCGCATAATCCTTGCCTGGACAGTATCTTTCCAGCAGCGAGCATCTTTAAAATCATTACAGCCGCTGCCGCTGTTGAAAAATGCGGTTTAAATCAAGGGTCATCACTTTCCTTTACTGGTGGTAAGCATACGCTCTACAAATCCCAATTATCCGACAAATATACCAAATATGCCCAAAACATTACGTTAAAGGATTCTTTTGCTCAATCGGTAAATCCGGTTTTTGGAAAAATCGGTTCCCAGTTGCTTGGAAAATCGGCCATCGAACAATATGCAGCAGCTTTTGGATTCAATCACCCCATTGATTTTGAAGCGCCAATCGATTCCAGTACACTATCTGTTAATGATGTGCCCTATCAGTTGGCCGAAATTGCAAGCGGCTACAACCGAACCACCCTGATATCGCCCCTTCATGGTGCGCTCATCGGTGCTGCCATCCTGAATCAAGGGGCCATGATTGAACCCACAATGATTGACCATATTGCGGATCAAAATGGCCATCTGCTCTATCAAAGCCGAGTCGAACCGATGAAACAGGTTATTTCGGCAAAATCTTCAGACACCATGGCCCGTATGATGGAAGCCACCGTGAATTCCGGTACCGGAAGAAAAGCTTTCAAGAATTATCAAAAAGACAGTATCCTGGCTCGGCTGGATATTGGTGGAAAAACCGGGTCTATGGACAACCAGACGCATGAAGC
>JAPLJE010000466.1 GCA_026388755.1 Deltaproteobacteria bacterium
CCCGGAATGCTCCCCATGCCGCCCAGAACGATCACGGCCAGGCCTTTGAGTTCAATGGAACGGCCCATGTCCGGAGAAAGCGCGTCAAAGTACAGGCCGAAAAGGATTCCAGCTGCGCCGCCGAGCGCCGAAGAGATAAAAAAAGTGAAGGCAATGATCCCGTCCACATGAATGCCAAGAAGACGCGCCATGCGGTCGTTTTCTGCCACGGCACGGATGGCCTTGCCCGTGCGGCTGCGTTTCAGAAACTGGGTGAGTCCCACCATGAGCAGCAACGCCACCGCCACGATTTCCACCTGAAGAGATGTCACCGTGATGCCGGCAAATCGCCAGATATGCAGCGCAACGGTATTCGCCGGGAAGCGGACCGTGTGGGCGCCAAATACGCCCAGCGCCACGCTTTCGAACATGATGGCCATGGCGATGCTGGAAATGAGGCCGGAAAAATAGGTGTCCGCGCGTTGACGCAGCGGAGCAAAGGCCACCCGGTCGAGCAGCAGGCCCAGCAGACCGGCTATCAGCACCGCTATGGGGAAGGCCTGCCAGATGGCCAGGCCCGCGCTCTCCACCAGCCACAAAGCCGTCAGTCCCCCCAGGGTGAACACGGCGGGGTGGGCCAGATTGAGGATGTCCAGTACCCCGAAAACCAGCGTATATCCCACGGCGAACAGGCCATAGACGCTACCGATGAACAGGCCGTTGACCAGTTGTTGCAGAAGAACATTCATGCTTGGTGCGTTTATTCGCCGAAAACCATGAATTTGCCGTTCTTGACAATCTGGACCACGGGAACATAATCGGCATCGCGGCCGGCGGTAAAGGAGAACGTTCCCAAAACCGTGTTCATGCCTTTGATCTGGGCCAAAGCGTCCCGAATGGCCTTGTGATCATCCGGGGAAGAAGCTTTGCTGATGGCCTGGTAGGCAATGTAAACGCCGGCATAGGCCTGAGCGGCAAACTGGTCGGGCGATGTTCCATATTTGCTGCTGTATGTTTCTACGAACTTGCGATTGAGTGCATTGGAAGAGCTTGTATTCCAGGCTGCCCCCACGATCACGCCTTCGGCCGCCTCACCGGCATTCTTCATGAGTCCCGGCGAATTGAAGCCGTTGCCGCCTATGATCGGAACCGATGTGGGAATATCCAGTTTGCGCGCCTGGCTGACAATTCCGGAGGCTTCCTCAACCAGGGCCGACACCACGATGGCATCCGGATTCTGGGATTTGATCTGGGTCAGCTGCGGGGAAAAATCGCGATCTCCCTTTGCAAATGTCTGTTCATTCAAAATGGTGATGCCGGCATCTTGCAGGGCTTTTTTAAATGCTTCATAACCGGCCTTGGTGAAAGCATCGTCATTGCCGTAGAGCATCGCCACTTTATTCACCTTGAGTTTTTCCTTGGCGACTCTGATGGTGTTGGGGATTACCACCATTTCAGTGAGCGAGTCGCGAAAGATAAAATCGCCGATATCCGTGATTCCTTTTGCGGTGTTGCTGATTCCGAGTACCGGCACGCCCGCCTGCTGGGCGATGCGGTCGGTCACCTGGGCGGTGTTGCTGAGCGTCGGCCCGATGATGAGCGACACCTTATCGGCGTTAATGAATTTATTGAACACATTGATGCCCTGTTGGGGGGTGCTGGCGTCGTCATCAAAAACCGGTACCAGCTTGAGCCCGTCTGCTCCGGCAGCGGCATTGATTTCGTCCACTGCAAGCTGCACGCCGTTCTTTTGGGTGGAACCATACCCTGCGGCTGCGCCGGTCATGCTGAAGGCCAGGCCAATTTTTGCTTCTTTACCCGCTGCACCGGCAAAACTCGCATGAAGAGTCAGCAGGAGTGTTAAACTCATCAGAACCGCAATTCCCGTCCAAATGCTTCGTTTGAATTTTTGCATACCATGCTCCTTGGAATAAGAGTCTTTAAAAAAAATACGGCTGTTACCAATAAAAAATGGCGATAATATCATTTCCCCAGCTGCCAGGAAATCAGGTAGCTGCGGGCACTGTTAAAAGCAGAGCCGGGAATTTCCACCACGGAAAACACGATTTCATCCACTCCGTCATTGTTCAGATCTCCCACAGCCATATCGCTGATCTGGCCGGAAACATCCGTGGTTCTCCATTTTAAACCAAACGCCAAACCCTCCCACTGCAGGCAGTCAACATGCCCGCTCTTTAAAATCCGAAGATTGGGCAGTAAATTCCTCATGACATCCCTGTTATTAATCAGAATCACTTCATTCTTTCCATCATGATCAATATCGGTAATAATCACGCGTTGCGGCAGATAGTAGCGTTTGATCCGCACTTCCGACTTGGAGTCATTCACGTCAACAGGATGCGGCATATAGCCCCCACCGCCGGTAAACCGCTCCGAGCTGGTCCATTCCGCGTCCCCGGTTTGATCAAAAACGCGAAGTCGAAGATCGGACGTCAAGGCAACTGTCATGTCCTTGCCTTCATTTAGCGCATTTCCGGAAGAGAATGCATACAATGACAATCCACGGGGGACATCCGCTAAAGAAGATGCGACGTAAGTCCCATTCTTCCACGCCAATTCGTGAATACCTTTTGTGAAAAGCTCAGTCATTCCCCGCTGCTGTCCCAGTAAAACAGGCTTTTTCCCAGGAACCGTCATGACTCTGAAATACCAGTCGGCATTCTGGACAATTTTTACCAGATGGGTCCCATCCCATTCCAGGACATAGGATTTCAGCTGGGTCTTATCACTATAAAGATTGGTGACAAAGATCTCGGCCCGACCATTCTGATTGATATCGGCCACATCCACCCGAATGGCGGTATTATCCTTCTCACCGGTGAACTCGTCTATCAGTTCAAGCTTTCCGTCGGCATATCGGTATAACGATATGGCATTGTCGTTAATCATGACCAGTTCGTTTTGCTTGTCGCCGAGAACGTCACCAATGGCCAGGCTTTTGATTTCTGCTTGAAATTTGAGGCTTCTCCAGACATTGGCCTCGGTTTTTCCGTCAGATGCCATCATCCGAATCGGTGTCGAGCCGGTGGAAACCGCTCCGGTCCACAGGGAGTCAGGATGACGGTGGCTCTCGTCCCCAGCCGTATGTTGCTGCTGCTGGGGCTGTGACGCGGGTTGGGTCAAAACCGGCGCCTTCGAACCCAACGCCTTCAGGATTTCGGTTGCGTATAATTTAACATGCTGCAAGACATCTCCCTGGTTTTTCCCGGTCTGGCCAAAGACCACCTGGGGGGCTCCATCCGCAGCCCGGAGAAGCCTGGCGTCCGTGCGAACGTTTTCATTCGTAACCGTGACGGATCCGTAAGATACGTAATCGGCTTTCAGTTTCGCGGCAGTGGACATCGCAGCCGCTTCGCCGATGGGTTTAGAAAGATTTGCAGCAGACGGATCATCCATTGTGATGACTTCAATGGATTCATTCGAAGCCAGGCGGGATGCCAGCATCTGCGAAATGCCTTTTTGAAGAAAAGACAGATCACCGTCGTACTGGATATCAAACGGCAATACCAGTACGCGAGGCGCAGCAGATGCAAAGCCGAAAGACGTCAGTGATAAAAAAAAGAACAGGGCAACGCCGGAATATAATTTAATAAGCCGCAAGTTAATTCAACTCCCCTTTATGGTCGGAAATAGTCTTTAATATGGTATTTTTGAGGTCGTCAATGTTCTGTTTCGGATGATCCATAACCCAATGAACCCTTCCAGGACTGGGTAAAAATCAATTTGATATTCATGAATTTCCACTGTATATAAAAAAAAGAATTTGATAAAGAATTTTGTTTGCTGAGTCAGGCAGTCGGGAAAAAAGTCCGGGCTCCCGGTAATGAATTCTCTTTTCCGGCAGGCAACCGGAAAATGCATAAAAATCAATTTGAAATTTATTTGAAATTCCTGTATAGAAATTTCGAAAATTGATAAAGAATTTTGTCAATGAAATTTAGATGCAGCGCAGAAATTTCGATTTCTGTTGAAACGGCACGTTCTGTTGTAGTTCTATTTTTCTAATATACTTTATGTAGTGTTTTTATTGGCTGTACAATGGAATATACGGTTATCCCGATAAAAATATATTGATAATAATTTAAGAATTTGCTTGATTTAACGCAAATTATCTGTAATAGAAAAAAGCGAAAAGGATAAGAAGATTGTGAAAGGAGGTGGTATTTTCAAGTATTGTTTTGATTTTATTGATTATTAGGTTGGTTTATCTATTTAATTGAAATTATTTGAGGAGGGACTCAGAATGAAGAAATTATCCGTATTATTGGTAGCAGCCATTATGGTACTTGCCCTTACCATGCCGGCGGCAGCATTTGAAAATGAATTCGGCGGTTTCTGGAGAACCAGAGCGTTTTCAGAATGGGATTTTACCGGTGATAGCCAGAATCATAGATTGGATACAGAAAGAATCGATACCCGTACCCGGCTGTTCTACACCGCAAAATTCAGCGACAATCTGAAATTCGTCAACAAGTTTGAAATGAATGCGGCTTGGGGCGGATCTGTCGGTACGATGAATAATGCTTATGGTACCGGAAAAGACCCGGTATCCGCCGGTACCGCCACCTACGGTCAGCTTGCCGCTGACGGGGCAAACCTTGTTGTAAAGGCCTCTTATGTGGATTTTAAGCTGGCTCAGCAGCGGTTTACGGTCGGTGTCCAAGATTTTACTCTGGCCAGAGGGTATCTTTTTGATGATGACGCTGCCGGTATCAAGGCCATTTTCAAGGTCAACGATGCCATTTACCTACCGTTGATTTACATGAAACTCTATGAAGGCGGCACGGGAAGGGTACCTTATACTACATCTGGTAACACTGGGACGAACGCTGATAATTATGATGTGGACGCCTATGTATTTTATCCCAGCCTTTTTCTGAACAAAGACAATGTCTTTAAACCGCATGTTGCGTATTTGGTATCTGAAAATTTTTCACGTTTTCAAACAAAGTCTCTTAGTAATGCACAATTAAACCCACTCAGCCCACTTGGGGCGACCAAACTGTCGGCGTGGACTGCCGGTCTGGAATATGATGGTAAGTTTGATATCTTCTAATCCAGCTTACACTCATGGTCATGACAAAATTAATTTAAAGGGCTATTTGTTTGATGCTCGTGGTGCCGTTGACCTGGGACCTACCAATATTCATGTCAAAGGTATTTATGCTTCCGGTGATGGCAAGGCCGATTTTGCGAAAACCGGTGATGATTGGGCTTTCTTTGTTCCCGGTTATAGTAATAATGTCGGTGGAAGCATCAACAATTTTGATCAGGCCAACTGGGCGGAAATCATGGGTTGCGGTATGTTCGATTATCAGTTCCCCAGTGGCTCTTTGGGTACACAAATCTCCAACGCCATCATCGGTGGCGTGGGCGCAAGCTACAAGCTTATTCAGGATCTGAAATTCAGCGCGGATGTCTGGTATGCTCAGGCTGCCGACTCCATCTACATGCCGACAACGAAAACCAATTCAGACTATTATGGTACGGAACTTGATCTTAAGGTTACCTATATGCTCGTTGATAATCTTAAGCTCGATCTTGTCGGTGCTTATCTGTGGGCGGGTGATGTCATTTCCAAATCAACATCCGCTACCAACTCTGCCAACCCGATTGAAATTGGCGCACAAATGTCGCTTGCTTTCTAATTGGTGTATGGCTGTTTAATTTACTGATGGATAAAAAAGCCGGCTGGGAATTTCCCAGCCGGCTTTTTTACGCTCGATTTTCCTCCAGAGTCATGCGCCTCATCTTTGAAAGTTCTCACGGTACCGTCGCCCTATCTACTCAGTTCGAAAATTCCCAATACGCTCCCGATGAATACATTTTTATGATCGGTTTCTAGCTGTCGAAAAGACTTGCTTGAACACGGTAATCTATCACTTTTCATCGCAATACGGATACGCTGTTCGTTATCATCAAACCGATATCGTTCCAATACTGGTCCACCCGCCTGAGATTTTCCAGATCCGGATCGGATTGAATCGCCTTCCAGTTGCGATACCCTTTTTCAATGGCTTTTTTTAACCAGTCAGCGGATTTGGCCGGCTCATTCATTCGTGAATAAACACAGGCCAGGTTGTAATACGCCGAAGGGTTTTCGTCCGGATTTAACGTGACAGCCCGGGTGAAATGAAACAGGGCCTGCTGCATATCTCCCTGGCTGAACCAGAATATGCCCAGATTATAGTGCGGCTCCGAAAGACCGGGATTGATCACGATGGCTTTTTCAAAATGGACTCTGGCATCAGACACCAGGCCTTTCCGATACAAAAGGATCCCGGCATTGTTATGGGCCATGGCCTGATTGGGATCATTTTCTAAGGATCTGACATAATTCGACATCGCCGCATCGGTCTGGCCAAGTTTCTCCAGGCTTACCGCAATATTGTAATAGGTATTGGACCGGTAGGGTTTGGTGGAAACCATGGGCCAGTTCATTGCAATGGCGGCCAACCCCATCATACATATCGGAAGCGCCATTTTCCGATATGCGTTTTGACGAATGAGTTCGATGCCATAGACGAGCCCCGCAGCGGCAAATGGCATCAGAATGGAAATGACGGGATATCGGAATCGGGCAAAAACAAAGAAGAGTGCGATGCTTGCCATATATAAAACGACAATGATGGGATATACGCCCAACCGTTTCCACTGGCGCCAGGTCAATGCAGCACCGAAAACCGCCAGCGGCCCCAGCACGCCAAAATGCAGGTAGATCATCAGAAAAGAGAGTGATTTCGACCCGTCTGCCGCAACATACTGGCTTTCGGAATCACTGATCTCAACAGAATTCCAGACCAGAAACCACTTTCTTGCCATCAACCGGAGCCAGGCGGGGATATCCGCCCGGATATCGCTCAGCGTCTTTTCAAACCAGTACAGGGAGACCCCGGCTGCGGAAAGTTTTCGCCCCGAAGACCGCTCGGCAATTCGGGCGGCATCCTGCCGTTCATCCTGCCAGTCTCCATGTCCCTTGATCACCGGATTGTAACTGCCATCCGCATTTTTGTGATTGCCAATGTAAAAATTGAAACCGGAATTCGCCGTGATCAGAACAAATTCCTTGCCAACCATCCAGTTTCTGGATGCTACCGGCAACAGAATCAGACCGGCGCCCAGCATACAAGACACAATCCAGGTCATGGCTTTTTTCTGTTCCCGAAAATGGGAAAGGCCATACACCAGAATCACAGTGATCAGGATCACCAGCGCATTTTCCCTGACCAGGGCCAGGCAACCCAGAACAACGCCGATCCACCATCCGGTTTTGGACGGTCCATTATTCCAGGCCCTTGACAATAACACCACCAGGATGGCCATCAGCAAAAGCGCCAGAACTTCTTTTTGAATCAGGCAGTCGGTAAAAATGGCCGTGGGGTAAACGGCCAGAAGCACCCCGGCCACAAGCCCGACCCGTCTAGAAAACAGGATGTTTCCGACGATCGTCACCAATACGCAACTGAGTGATCCCAACCCGATCTGAATCAGCCTGACCAGCATTAAATCCCGGCCCGCTATTGAATAGACACCCGCCAGAAAATAGGGATAAAGCGGCGCATTGAAAAAAATCTGATCACCTGCCCAGTTGCCCGTGGAAATTTCACGAGCCCAGGTATCAAATAGTTGCGCATCCCCTAGAAGCAGAGAAAAGGCGTCCGTGTGTTGAATTTCCCACAGATAAACACCTCTGGCAATCAGGGCAAGTATAAAAACCAGGCCGCAGACGATGCCAGTCTTCATCTGAAAACCCGGCTGGCGCGCCTGGGGCCTTGATGCCGAAGTTGTGGATCGGGTTCGTTTCATGTGTGACACATTTCCACGGTGATATTTATTTTGGCAACCTCAATAATCCATGATAAGGGTAAGCGATAGGGTATTTTTACGGTAAATAACACGAATTGAACCCATTCATGAAGAAAAAAACAGATCGGCCTGATCATTGGAACTTTTACCGCTGCGGCCTGCTTTTATTAATGCTATGCCTGATTCCGCTTCAGGCAATCACCAGCATGCGGCTGAAATCCGCTTCGGTTGAAGAAGGCGTTCATCTGTATGCGGGAACATACCATTTATTGACCGGCCGCCTGAATGCCCCGCCCGGCTATCCCTGGCTGATTCGGGCTTATGCGGCATTACCCCTTTGGATATCGAATGTCAAGCTTCCGGAAAAGGAACCGCCGCCCGATGACATGTATCCATTCGAGCTGGGGTCCCGGTTTCTGTATCAGGTTAACGATGCGGATTCAATCCTGTTTAAAGGCAGACTGATGATCGTTGGGTTGTCCATCCTTCTGGGTCTGTATGTTTTCCGGTTTGCCAAAGACATTTCCGGCTGGACCTCCGGATATATCGCTTTACTGTTTTATGTGTTCTGTCCCAATATCCTGGCGCATTCCAGACTTGTGACACTTGATCTGGCACTGACCGCGTTTGTCTTTATCGCCATCTATCATTATCACCGGGCGCTGTGCCATCCGCACATAACCGATCTGATCGGCGCGTCATTTTTTACGTTTCTGGCCATCAACGCCAAATACACCGGCCTGCTACTTATTCCAATATTTATCCTGTCAAACCTGCTTTTCCGGTTTTCCATTGAAAAACCGAAGGATAATCCATCGACTTCAGGTTCCCGACTTTCATCCCTTCGAGTAACCCCAGTCAGACTCTTTTTGCTGGTATGCTGTACAGCTGTGGCGCTGACGAATGTTATCTATCTGTTTAACGGAAGTTTTTCATCCATTCGGGTTTATCACAATTCCCTTCAGAACCGGCCACAAGCTGTCGAAAGCGCCATTTTTCGCCAATTGGCGGAGACACCGATCATTTCCAGCCTTCCGGTCTGTCTGCCAGCAGCCTATCTGAGGGGTCTGGATTTGACCCTGCATCAGGACAGGGAAGGTCTTCATCCCAACTGGTATCTGGGAAAACTTCATCCCAAAGGCGGTAACCTGCCCGGGTATTATTTGACCGCTTTTGCCCTCAAAACGCCGCTGCCGTTTCTGCTCATTTTAATGCTTCCCGGCCTGCTGACGCTCTATCCCATCCTTGCCAGCTTCATAAAAACACATTATAATAATAAGTTAAAATCCAAACAGTTTTCTGCGAATCCGGTTGAACGATTCATCCCCCTGGATTCACTTGCCCGATATCAATTGATATTCCTTCTGATTCCCTGTGCCGTTTTTTTTCTTTTTTTCAGCGTGATCTGTCAATCGCAACTTGGGTTGCGTCTGATTCTGCCGATATATCCGTTTCTGTATGTCACGGCCGGTTTTCTGATCTCCCGCATGTTTCCGTATCGGAAACCGGTTGCCCCCATCATTGCCGCATTAACCGGCTGGTTCATCCTGTCTTCACTTATGATTCATCCCCATTATCTGTCCTATTTCAATGAACTGGCGGGCGGGTCTGAAAAGGGGATTCGCTATTTTGCGGATTCCAATATCGACTGGGGAGAGGATATTAAGGGATTGAAAGCATATATGGATATCAAGGGCATTCCGGAAATCAATCTGATGTATTACGGGCCGAATGG
>JAPLJE010000733.1 GCA_026388755.1 Deltaproteobacteria bacterium
AAAAGAGCGGTCAAACTATATCCTGAAAAAGTGGCGGTGGTGGACGGTGATGTCCGTTGGACTTACAAAGACGTAGAAAAACGCGTCTATCAGGTATTTCATGCGGAACAGGCAATGGGCATTTCCCCTGGCGGACGGTTAGCCATGCTGGATTTTAACTCCTACCGATATCTTGAGCTTTATTTCGGCATGGCCCTGACCGGCGATGTATTGCTGCCCCTGAATATCCGCTTATCCGCTGCCGAATACACCTATATTTTAAACAATGCCGAAGCCGCAGCCATCATTTTTCACGCCGGTTTCAAACCCATGATCGCCAAAATCCGGCCCGACCTTAAAACCGTGAAGCAGTTTTTCATTGCCGAAGGCCCCGCCGATGAACCCTGGATCACCGGAACCTATGAAGATGCCATCAACAAGGCGGCTTCCGATCCCGTGGAATCAACCCTGGAAGATGAAAACGCGGTACTGAACCTCTATTACACGAGCGGCACCACCGGAAATCCCAAGGGCGTAATGCTGACTCACCGAAACATCTACGCCAACGCGATGACCACCATCATTTCCTTCAAGCTGGAAGACGCCACGGTCTGGCACCACATCGCACCGCTTTTTCATCTTGCCGATGCGTTCTTTATCTGGTCCGTCACCTATCAGGGCGGAAAACACGTCATGCAGCGGCAGTTTGTGCCCAAGGCGGTTTTAGAAACCATGCAGAATGAAAAAGTCACGGCAGCCATGATGGTGCCGACCATGATCAATTTCTTGCTGAACGTTCCGGAAATGGAAAAGTTTGACCTGTCATCTCTTCAGTGGGTTATGGTGGGCGGCGCGCCCATGTCTCCGGCCAACGCCAAGCGCATGACAAAACAACTGGGATGCCGGTATATTTCCGGTTACGGCCTCACAGAAACCTGCCCCCTTTTGACAGTCGGCAATCTCAAGGACTCGTTAAGGAATCTTTCCGAAGATGAACAAATGGCCTATATCACCCGCACCGGACTGGAAGTAACGGGTGTGGACTTAAAAGTTGTGGATTCGGAAGGAAAAGAAGTCCCCAAGGATGGTAAAACCATCGGCGAGATCATCGCTCGGGGCGATAACGTCATGAAAGGGTACTGGAAACTGCCTGAAGAAACCGAGAAAGCCATTGTCGCAGGCTATTTCCTCACCGGCGATCTGGCAACCGTCGATGTCGAAAATTATATCCTGATTGTGGATCGTGCCAAGGACATCATCATCAGTGGCGGCGAAAACATTTCATCGGTTGAAGTCGAAAACGTCCTTTACATGCATCCGGCCGTTCTGGAATGCGCTGTGATCGCCGTGCCGGATGAAAAATGGGGTGAAATCCCCCAAGCCACCGTGACTCTGAAACCCAATGCCCAGGCAACCGAAAAAGAGCTGGTCGATTTCTGCCGCGAGCGCATGGCCGCCTTCAAGTCCCCAAAATCGATAACTTTCGTACCCGAACTACCCAAAACCGGCTCCGGCAAAATCCTCAAAACCGAGCTGCGCAAGAGGATTCAATCGAAATAGGGCAGACTGCTATAATGCATGGCTTAAGGCAGCGCACGATCATGGGCTGGACGATGCCATAAGATGAAAAATAATTAAAATTTCTCAGCGGAATCTCGATAGCGGAATCAATGTACTGTAAATAAATAATAAAATATGATACAGGGAAAGAAAATAAGCATCAACCTGATAGTGTCGGAAGAAACCGGCCTACTCGACATCACCTCATAGAATAAACTTAAAGGAAGGAAAAGGTTATGCGTAAAATTATTGTTGTTGCGGTCTGCTTTCTGTTCTTACTGTGCGGTTTCTATGTATCGGCTTCAGCAAACAGCGGGCACGGCGGAGCCGCTGTCGGTGCGAAACCTGCCAGAATGGAAGCCGGCGCATCTCTCAGCACGGCAATCGACTCCCACTTCAAGGAGGTTTACACAACGCTTGATCCCGAGCAAGGCTATGCCGAGAAGTATTTTTCTGTCGGAGAAATGATATATTTTGTCGGAGAAATCTATTTGTCCAAGCTGAATGCCTTTGATGCCTACACGACTATTACTGACGTTGGAGGGAAAGTATTATTGATTGATGGCTACTCATACACCCCAACAAGTTCCAACTGGTATTTCTATTTTTCCACAGACAGTCTTCCTCCGGGGAACTACTACGTGAACATTCTCGTTTCGAACTCCGACTGTATTTTATTGTCGCCCGTAGCCTTCAGTTTTGTGATTCTATAAAATGGATCTTCTCAGATAAAAAAACCCGCCAAATTTTAACGGCGGGCTTTAACTATCCGGTTCAGTGCGGTTTATTTTTTACGCTCCACCTATGACGCCTGCACCGTTACATTGGCTTGGACATCAATCTGGTTCAGGTTGGCGGTGATGGTTGCCACAGAATTTCCTGAAACGGGTTTGGTCGCAATGGTGAAAGTCGTTGAGGCTTTGCCTTCAGGGATGGTTACCGTTGCCGGAACCGTCGCCCAGTCGCTATTGCTGGAGGACAGGCTCACCGTAATACCGCCTGCCGGTGCATTCTGGTCGATGGTAATGGTTCCTGTCGTGTTGTTTCCTCCCACTACTGATGATGGGGATATGCTGAGCTGACTGGGAAGGGGATAGAGAACTGCGCCAAAATCGACATCAATCTGGAGGTTGACAGGCGAAAGTGTTACATCTTTTCGTTTATGATCCTTGGCTCCGCCGGAATGATAGTAACCTGCGGTGGTCAGCATGTTTACGCCATAAGAGAAGTTGAAAGTACGGACATCGCTGATTACGCTGTCGGTTATCATTACTCCTGACGAATTGGGCTGGAACGAATTGAGGTTTATTTGATTCATGTGCTCAATACTGCCCTCATAACCAGGGTTGTTGGATTCCCATGCCCATCCGTAACTAGGCATTGATAAATCGGTTTCCACTTTAACTTCCCAGTCTGGCTGTTCTGTAACCACGGAATTATCCACGCTGTAGGAGGCGTCCAGGCCCTCGCTGCTGAAACCCACATCGAAACTGCTTCCTGAGTGATATTCAGTGGTGGAATTATCCGTCTGAGGCAAAGCCTGGTAGTTCTTAATGCCAGTAGTGGCTCCCGTGGCAGGGATAAAGGACATAAGATAAACCATCTGCCCCCAGCCGAAACCGTCATAATTGAAATTCTTGCTGTCCAGGACAGCGTGGGAACCACCGGTCATTGGCATTTGAAAAGTTGATCCGCTCACATAAGTTGAGTTGGGTCCAGGTTTCTGAGCCTCTGACCAACCCTGGAAATCAACGGAAAACCATTGATAGTTTTTCCCACCATTGCTGGGACGGTTATCCAGATAGACGGAAACAAACGTGTTATGTCCAAAACTCCCCTTCTGATAACCGCTTGCAGGTTTGGGCGCCGGGTAAACCCAAGTGGGGCTGGGATAACCGGAAAGCCATGCGGTGTTCAATTGCCAGTATTGAGTGTCATTAGGAAGACGCCATTGGCGGTATTTCAGTCCGTCGGGAACAGTATCCTGGGTTTCTATTCCTGCTGCCATAGACCTGTTTTCGTTCAGTTGGTTAATAATATTCTCCGCCAGTTGCTTCGGACCCAGTGTGGTTTCCACTTCCTTCCGGAATTCTTCCTGAGCTGCCTCAAGGGCGGCGCAGTCTATGCCG
>JAPLJE010000338.1 GCA_026388755.1 Deltaproteobacteria bacterium
ATCCCTCTCCCGGAAGGTGTTTTTACCGCAGGAACCGCACTTGAGCCCATGAGCATCGCCGAATCGGTCCTCAGCGCAGGAAAAGCCGCCAGCGATATCATTCATTATCTGGAAACCGCATCACAGATATAAGGTGATCATTTGAAAGAACGAACTCTACTTATAGGAAACGGAACTGTTGCTGCAGGTATTGCAAAAGCGCTGCTGTCCGGAAACATCCCCGTCATGTTGGTAACCCCGGACATGGCCGCCTCCGGGGTTACGGATGATCCATCACCTCTTTTTGAAGTCCGCACGGAAACGCGCGTAAGCCAATGCACGGGTTCGGCAGGAAATTTTCAGGTGACTCTCAGTTCCCCGCAAGACAGCACCCCACTGACCTTTGCAAATATTGTCATTGCCGAAGATGGCATTCAAAACCCTCTTTTTTCCCTATATGGACTGAGCGCATCCCCGACGGTTCTGTCCCTTTCCGGAATCCAGACTGTCCTTGCTTCCCCCCCGGCATCGGAACATTTCCTGTCCGCGGGAAAGAATGCGGTTTTTATCGTTGGCCTTGCCATGGACGGCTATCCGCATGCGGTAGAAACCGCCATGGAATCCTGCCTGAAGCTTCAGACGCAGATGGGAATGAAAACCATGATCCTGACCCGAAATCTCAAGGTCGGTGCACCGGGTCTGGAAGCGTTGTATCGCAAAACACGGGAAGCCGGCGTGGTCTATGTCAAATTCTAGGATACGCTTCCGGCCTTTCAGCAGGATGTGGATGGAAAAGTCCGAATCGCGTTCATGGACGAAATCACTCGAATTCCGTTTACCGCTGAATCGGATATGACGGTAGTGGATGAAGCGATTGCCCCTTCACCATACCTGAAGGACCTGTCCCGGATTTTTTGCCTGGACACGGATTCAGCCGGATACATTCAGTCGGACAATGTCCACCGGCTAAGCGTTTTCACCAACCGCAAAGGCATTCTGACTGCCGGTGCATCACGGGGGATGCTGTCGCCTTCAGCCCGGCAGGCTGAGATTCAGGAAACCGCCATCACCCTGCTTTCTTTGACGAAAGGAACGCTGACAACTCCGGGCAATAAGGCCGAAATCCATGCCGGCGCCTGCGTCCGCTGCCTGACCTGTTTCAGGCTCTGCCCCTACCATGCCATTACGCTTAACACCCGGCCGGTCGTAATGACTGATGCCTGCGAACGATGCGGCATGTGCGCCGCGGAATGCCCCGCAAAAGCCATCCGCATTGGCGATCTGCGTATCCAGGCTATTTCGGATCGTCTTCAGCCAATTCCCCGCGGAGATGACACCGCTTCATTTACCCCTTTTCTGGTTGCCTTCTGCTGCAGCCGATCTGCGGGCCGCGCAAAAGAGCTTGCCACCCTCTCAGGTCTGAGGCTTCCGGACAGGTTGTCCATCATTGAAGTGCCATGTTCAGGCTGCATATCCGCGGAATATCTCCTGGCTGCTTTTCAGCATCAGGCAGACGGCGTTCTGGTGTTCACCTGCCATGAAGGCAACTGCCATTCGGAGCGGGGAAATATTCTGGCCGCACGACGCACGGCACATTTGAAGAATATGCTCAAACAAATCGGCATTGACCCGAACAGACTTATTTTGAAAACCCTGGCGTCGAACATGGCCGCTGAATTTGCCGAAACCGCCAGTAAATTCGAAAAGCAGATTGCAGAGGCCGGCCCCTTAAGAATCACCAAGTAACGTAACCAAGAGAAATGAAAAACAAAACGTGTCACGCCATTATGTCGGGGGAACCTGACCTTCTGACTCCTGGCTTCTGACTCCTGACCACTGACCCCTTTCATTCATATTGGATTATCTTATGACAACAACCGACCCCATTCCCATGAGTCGCCTGAATCAAGACCTTTTCAAAAACTGGCCGTTTGATCAGGATCATTGTCTGACCTGCGCCTTATGCTCCGGCTCCTGTCCGGTTTCGGGCATTGACGGGTTTGATCCCCGAAAAATCATTCGCATGGTTTCACTGGGACTGCAAAGTGAACTGGTTGAATCCAGATGGCCCTGGATCTGCACGATGTGCGGGAAATGCGAACATGTCTGTCCCATGGGCATTCACATTCCGGATCTGATGCGGGGAATCCGCTCCCTCAGGGACCGTGACAAGGTGCCCGGAATTCTTCACAAGGGACTGGAAGCCGCGCTGAAAACCGGCAACAATCTGGCACTGCCCAAAGAAGACTTTGTCTTCATTCTTGAAGATGTGGCCGATGAAATCCGCCAGGAACCAGGATTCGAAGGGTTTGCCGTTTCTGTTGACAAGGAGAGAGCCAATATCCTGACCACCATTCACAACAAACTGGTCAATACCCATACCGAAGACCTCAAACACTGGTGGAAAATTTTTTATGCAGCCGGTGAAGACTGGACCATTCCCTCCGAAAACTGGGAAGGCACCAACTGGGGCATGTTCACCGGCGATGACCCGGCGATGAAACTCATGGCCGGCCGGATTGCCGAAAACATGGCCCGGCTCAAGGCCAAAAACCTCCTGTGGCCGGAATGAGGGCACGCCTATCTTGCGACCAGGTCTGGTCTTGAAAAATGGTATCCCGAAGCCTTGAAATCCTTTGGAACCTTCACGGTATTCGATCTATTGATGACCTACATTCAGGAGGGAAGAATCCGCCTGGACAAATCCCGGTTCAGCGGCGTGCTGGCCACCTATCACGATCCCTGCAATTACGGCAGGAAGGCCGAGCGGGTTTTTGGGCATGGGTTCTATGATGAGCCCCGGTGGATCCTGAACCAGTGCATGGAAAACTGGGTGGATATGTACCCCACCCGGGACAATCAGTATTGCTGCGGCGGGGGTGGCGGAACGCTGACGACCGGCTACAATACCGAACGGATTTTTTACGGCAGAAAAAAAATGGAGCAGATTCAGGCAACCGGCGCATCCATGGTGGTTGTGCCCTGCCACAGTTGCCACGGTCAGTTGAACGCCATCAAAGCCGAATATGGCATGGAGAATCTTGTGGTAAAATATCTGTGGGAGCTTGTGGCGGACTGCCTGATGATGGAATAAAAAGGAAATGGGCCAGGAGTAACGGGCGATAAGCCATGGATGATGAACGGCAATATCCGATCGCCCATGATCTATTACCTATCGCCCATCGCCTAATACCTATTTTCCCAGCCGTTTGATGACCGAATCAGTTAACTCGTGATCGTCTTCCTTGAAAAAAGGGATGAGTTCAGCCGCGATATCCTTGAGTGATTTGATTTTCTTTTCCCGCATCACGCCCTGAATTTTCTCAACGCCCATTTCGATAAGCCTTAACCCTTCAGCGATATTGACAATGTCCTGTTTTTCCATAGAGCCTCCTTGTGATCAGTGGCTATCCACGCCGTTATTGCCTCTTGCCTTTAGCCCGTGCTTTTAATCTATACGGGGGATTTAAATATTGCAATGAAAATCCGCCTTTGTTATTTTGATTCAGCTGGTGTCATTTTCACATTAATCTCAATTTGCAGGGTGCGCTTATGAAGCAATTTTCTTTTTCAGCCTTGAAAACAAGCTATGATCGCTGCATTGACTGGATACTCCAAGGCAAACGCCAGTATTTTTCCTGCTACCTGCCCAGGCATATCAGTTTCATCATCTATGGGTTTTTTAAGCTTTTTTATTCCGGAATCAAGATTCACGAAGACCAAGTCAAATCCCTCAGACAACTTCCGGAAGATGCCGTCATTGTTTATGTTCATAAAACCAAAAGTTATTTTGAATGGCTGTTTTATTACACCCGTTTTCATCAGTTAAATCTGAAAGCCCCTGAAATCGGATGTGATTACCGAATTTTTTTCTGGCAGCCCCTGATGCGCCTGGTCCGCATTCTTATCTTCCATCTGGATTATTTTTTTCGCCATTTTAGCTTGCCCAATCCGTATGACTCCGGCTTCATTCAAGATAAACTGACCACAGGCACATCCGCACTGGTCCCTCTGGTAGAAGACAATGGATTTTACCGAAGATTCGTAAAATCCAAAACCGATCCTGTCCGATATCTGGTTGAAATTCAGCAGACGATGAAAAAGCCGATTGTCATTGTCCCTCTGGTCATGTTTTTCAGTAACTTTCCGGATCGATCCACATCACCCCTGCTGG
>JAPLJE010000585.1 GCA_026388755.1 Deltaproteobacteria bacterium
ACCGATGATGTGGCGCTTCTGGCCTATGGGATGACATGGCTGAAAAGTATTCTTTTTAAAGAAAACAATCAGTTGAACTCACTTCAACCCTGAGTAGATTCTATGCTCTCGGGGCCTTCAAACTGCCGATGCCAGGATATAAACCGGTCCACCTTGTCCTGGCCATAGGGGGAAAGGCCAAGGACGATCTCTTCTGCCGACTTTTCCAAAATCGGATGCCGGTGGCCGTTTTTGGAATAAAATTTATCCGCATAACAGATGATCTGCTCTTCAAGCGTCTGTGGGGTCATATCGCGAAGGGGGATAGTTAGTTTCCCGGATCGAATGTCTTCCATCGTGATTCCCACACCGACATGGCGTTCGCAGACCTGTCCGTGCCGGGCCAATCCTGCATTTTCCAGAATCGCTCTCCCCGTATATCCGTGGCAGATATAGGGAAGGGCGCCGGTACAGCCTAACTCCGGTGTGTGGGTCATGATGATGCCGATGTCGTGAAGCATGGCAGCCTCATAGATAAAATCCATGTCCGGTTTCAGATGGCTGACGTTGCGTGCCACTGCCAGGGCTTTTTGGGCAACGAGACTGCTGTGTTCCACCAGGATTTCATAGGCAGCAGAGCCTTGCGGACAGTTTGCGGCAATCATTTTCAGGGGATCCATTTTACTTGACCCCCCTAGATTTTCCGGCCATCAGCACTCCTTCGATAAATGGATCGAGAGATCCGTCCAGCACGTCCTGGGCATTGCCGATGTCCAGGTCAATGCGATGATCCTTGACCATTTGATAGGGGTGAAGGATATAGGATCGGATCTGTCTTCCCCAGGCAATTTCATCTTTGGTGTCATGCATTTCCTGAAGCTTATCGTCCTGCCGCTGCTTTTCAAGCTGATAGAGCCTGGAGCGAAGCACTTTCATGGCCAAGTCCTTGTTGCGGTGCTGGGACCTTTCCTGCTGGCATGCCACAACGATTCCTGAGGGCAGATGGGTAATCCGGACCGCGCTGCTGGTTTTATTGACATGCTGACCGCCGGCGCCGCTTGCCCGAAAAACATCGACCCGGAGATCTTTTTCATCAATATCCACGACGATTTCGCTGCTCAGCTCCGGATAGACAAAAACCGATGAAAACGATGTCTGACGTTTGCCGTTGGCGTTAAACGGCGAGATGCGGACCAGACGGTGAATGCCGTTTTCGGATTTCAGATAGCCATACGCGTATTCGCCGGTCACGGTAAATGTTGCGCCCTTGAGACCGGCTTCATCACCAGGCTGGTAATCCACGATCTCCATCTTGAAGTTTTTCCGCTCGATCCACCGGGCATACATGCGAAACAGCATTTCGGACCAGTCCTGGGCCTCGGTTCCGCCGGCACCGGCAGTAATGGACACAATGGCGTTATTGAGGTCGTCTTCACCATCCAGCATCAGGCTCAAGGAGAGATCCTGGATGCGTTTTTCAATCTGGGCGAGTTGCCGCACGACTTCGCCAAGGGCTTCCGCGTCGGATTCTTCCATCGCCAGATTGAGCAGAATCTCGCTGTCTTCCAGGTCCCGGTAGAGATCGTTAAAGTCTCTGACCTTTGTGGACAGCAGGGTACGTTCTTTTAATATGACCGTGGTCTTTTCCGGGTTGTCCCAGAAAGACTTGCCGGCGATCATCGCCTCGATTTCCTTCAGTCGTCTTTCCTTGCCAGCCAGGTCAAAGATACCCCTTGAACGGTTCCAATTTTTGATTCAGTTCCTTGATGGTCTGTTTGATTTCCAAAGACATGATGGGCCTCCTTTATGGTTTGTTGCGATTGTCGGCCAAGGCCGTACGCCCCCTTATCCTGTTTTGGGTGATGGCGCAGAGAAAAAACAAGAGGATGCTGATTGCCATGCAGGTTAAGGCAAAAACATCGCCGTATCGTGTATAAAAGGATTCCGTTGTTAATACAGGCAGAGAACGGGTGATCACCGCTTCTTCGTACAGTGGCGTTGATGCGATAATCCTGCCAGCTGGATCAATAAACCCGCTGATGCCGGTATTGGCGGAACGTATCAGGGACCTGCGGTTTTCAACAGCCCTGAAAACGGCCATGGAAAAATGCTGATACGGCGCACTAGTTTTACCATACCAGGCGTCGTTTGTCATGTTAATTAAGAATGCTGCCTGGTTTCTGGCCATTTCTCTGGATAGATCCGGGAAAATCATTTCATAGCAGATCTGAATTCCCAAGGGAAATTCCCCCCAGATCAGTGTCTGGCCCTTTCGGCCGGACTTGAAATCGCCCACTTCTTCGACGATTTTTCCAATAAACGGAAACCATTCCTGAAACGGAACATATTCACCAAACGGCACAAGATGGACCTTGTCGTATTTTCCGGCCACATTCCCGTTCGGGTCAATCAGAAAAGCGCTGTTGAAAAAATCGGCATGATGGTCATCCCGCCGGATAAAG